>JAHEBY010000187.1 GCA_024642025.1 Comamonadaceae bacterium
CTATTTGCAATGATTTCAAGATTTATCTCCGGTTGTAATTGAAGCCGTTTTGAGTGTACCTTGGGCGGGCGTTCAGGGTTCCCGCTCGTGCCCCGTAACGATCTCCGTCAGGGAATAAGGTTTGAATTCGGCTGACCGATCTGTGGCGTTGATCACGTTGGAACCCCCGCCGCCCGCAAATGTGTCGAGCCGCACGTTGAGTCGTCCAAACTCTGACGCTACCATTTGATGCAGCGCCTCGATGCGTGAGAGCTCGGCCTTGTCAGCGAGCGACTGCACGCGCTGCATCTCCTTGAGCAGTTTGCGGGTTTCCATCAGCGAGCTGATCTGATTGCGCAGGTACGCCAGAAAAAACAACCCCACCAGCACGGCGGCCAGGCCCAGCAAAACCACACCCAGTGGCGCATCGACCTGCGCCACGACCAGGTTCAACGGCGCAGAAGCCATTAGCGTAGGCCAATTCAAAACGGCCAGCCCGGCGGTCAGCGCTACTGCCGCCCAGGCTATCAGGCTGGTGATTTGCTTCATCGTGCTCTCCTCTCAGTTGCTGCATATTACCCAACTATTTGGCTGGTCCTAGAATGCAGTTTTAACCCTTGCCACGACCTCATGAGTACTGAACGAGTTTTCTTTGCTTTTATTATTGTGCTCGCGCTCACGCTGAACGTGGGCTTCGTGGCTGGCGACATCGTGGAAATCCGCCATCACAATGTGTATGAGTTGTTTGCGGCGTTGGTGGTGAGCCTGATTGCAACCGTTATGAAGTTTGGAGATCGCTCGGCGCTGGGTTCGTCCATGCTGGCGACCAGTCTGGTGGCAGACCTGCAATTGGTGGCCGCAGCCACTGCCTGGGGCCTTTACAGCCAGGGCGGCAACTTGCTGACCGCCCACGAGAGCGCCACAGTGGTGTCTCTGGCGATTGGCGCCACGGTGGCCAACGTGGTGTCGGTGGTACTGCTGATCGTCGAAACGGCCAGCCTGCGGAGATGACCCCGCCTCTGGGCACGCGCCACGGCATTTTTCTGCTGCTGCGGCGGTTGCGTCCGCCATTGGTGGTTCTGATTGCCGTTTACGCGGTGGCCGTGCTGGGCTTCACGCTGGTGCCGGGTACGGACCCGAGTGGCCAGCCATGGAAGATGAGCTTCCTGCACGCCTTTTATTTCGTGAGCTTTCTGGGCACCACCATCGGTCTTGGTGAAATTCCATTCCCGTTTTCAGACCCGCAGCGCTTGTGGGCGACGGCGTCCATCTATGCCACCGTCATCGCATGGCTCTACGCGATTGGTGCCCTGTTCAGTGCGTTGGGCGACCCCATGTTTCGCCGCATCGTGCATGAAAGCCGCATGGAGCGAGCCGTGCGTCGCATCAAGGAGCCGTTCTATCTGCTGTGTGGCTATGGTGACGCGGGTGCCCACGTGGCGCGAGAGTTGGCTGGCGATGGCACGCGTGTCGTGGTGATGGACGCCTCATCAGAACGCATTGATGCTCTGGACACCGACGACCTGCCCGTGACCGTACCGGCGCTGTGCGGCGATGCCACGGAGCCCCGCAGTCTGGTGCTTGCCGGTCTCACCAGTCCGCACTGCGTGGGCGTGATTGCGCTGACTGGTGATGACTTTGTAAACACCAAGATCACGCTGACGGCACGTTTGTTAAACCCGAATGTGCCCGTGCTGTGCGCGGCCCACGACCACGCTACGCACGCGCGCATGGCCGCAGTTGGGGCCAGCCAGATCATTAATCCGTCAGACAACTTTGCTGCTCGCGTGGCGCTGGCCGTTCGCACGCCCAGCCAGCACGTCATCTATGAAAGCCTGACCACGCGGCGCGGCACCGCCATGGGCGAGCCCATCGCGCTGCCGCGCGGGCTGTGGCTCCTGTGTGGCTCAGGCCTGTTCGTGCGCACCTTGCGACGTGAGCTCAAGAAGCTGGATATCGACACCGTGCTGATCGACAACGAGCTAGACTTTGTGGTGGCCAACACCAATCTGGTCAAGGGTGACCCTACAGACCCCGAAGTGCTGGAGCGCGCCGGAATCGACAAGGCCACCGCCGTCGTTGCCGGCACCGATGTCGATGTAGACAACCTGGCCATCGTGCTAACCACCCGGTCCCTGTCCAAAAGCATCTTCATCGTGGCGCGGCAAACCCAGCGGCGCAACAGCTCGGTCTTTCGGGCAGCACCGGCTGACCTGGTGACCTTGAGCGGTTACGTGATTGCCGCGGAAGTGCTGCGTTTCATCCGGGCGCCGCAACTGGCCACTTTCTTGCGCCAGGCACGCGATCAGGACGAAGAGTGGTCTGCCGCGCTGCTTGCGAAGATGCGCGACGTCATTGGTGACGCGATTGTGGAGAGCTGGTCTGTACACCTCTGCGCCGAAGAAGCGCCGGCCATCTGCAACGCGCTCAAAGAAGGCAAACCATTGAGTATCGAGAGCCTGCTGGCGCGAACCGGAACCGATGGGAAGCTGCTGCGCGCCATTCCGCTGTTGCTTCAAAACGGCTCCAAACGCGAGTTATTGCCGGCGCTGGACACCGCACTTACAGAGGATGACCGCGTGCTGTTCTGCGGCAAGGCCAGCGCGCGCATGCGCATGCGCTACGGCATCAGCTCTGGCTAGAAAAATGGCGCCCCGGGAACAAACGCCAACGAGCTGGCCCCTTGTTGTTGTCCTGTGGCTGTGCGGCGTGTTCGCCGCCATGCAGTTCTCCAAGGTTTCATTTGCCTTTACATCGCTGCAGGCACTCTATGCGATCACGCCCGCGCAGACTGGCCTGCTGCTATCCACCGTCGGTGTGGTGGGGCTTCTACTGGGCGTCAGCGTCGGCCTGATTGCCCCCAACGTGGGTTACCGGCGTCTGCTGCTGGGCGGGTTGGGCCTCGGCGCGGCAATCGCAGCGGTGCAGGTATTGACCACGAGCTTTGGCCTGTTCTGGGCCACACGATTGCTTGAAGGTCTCTCACAACTGGCTGTGGTGGTGGCCGCACCCACACTGATTGCGGCCAACTGCGCACCGCAGCATCGCGCCATCGGTATGGGCCTGTGGAGCACGTTTGTGGGCGTGGCATTCGCGCTAACCGGTCTGGCAGGCGGCTGGGTGATGGATCATTTTGGGGTCTCGGGCATATTGCTCTGCCATGCGCTGGGCATGGCTACCATGTTTGTTGCGGCGTGGGTCATGGTCCCGGGAGAGCTCGCCGTTTCAGATAAGCCGACCAAGCCGGCTGTTGGCCAATGGCCGCATCTGGAGGAATTACCGCGCTTTCATAGGGCGGTCTATACGCATCGTGACACCGCGCTACCGGGCGCCTGCTTCTTTTTCTATACGTTTATGGCGGTGTCGTTGATCACCTTTGTGCCGCCGCTGGGCGGTGTAGACAAGCCCTGGATGCTTGTGGTGTTGCCGCTGGTCACGATTTTTGGCTCGTTCTCTTCAGGGTGGTTGGCCAATTGGGTAGGGACTCCAACATTGGGTTTGCGCATCGCGTTTACTGGCGTGGCATTGTCCGCATTGGCCATGTGGGGTGGCAAGTCATCAGGCCTCGGCATTGGGCCTGCGGCCATTGCGCTCTTGTATCTCGCGGGCCTGGCAGGCGGCTCAGCGTATGCCTTGATCCCATTTTTGAACCGCTCGGCCTCCAGTCAGGCCCGCGCCAACGGTGCCATTGTGCAACTCGGAAATCTGGGGTCAACGCTCGGCCCTCCCATATTTGCCCAACTGATCTCGATTTGGGGTATCAAAGGGCTGGCATTGCCCGTCGTGTTGCTGGCCCTGTCCGGGTTGGGGGTGGCCTTAGTCGGTTCGCGTCAGATCCCCCGATAAAGCCAGGGCAAGTCCAGCAACCGTTCACCGAGCAACTGCATCGCCAGATCTCGCGCTACACGAATCGATCCGCTGGCATGAAATATCTGACCGTTGCGAATGGCGCGTCCCTGTACGCGGGCATTTCGCCGCCAGCGCGAATCGGCAAACCGGGCCACCGATGCCGGAATATCCGCTGCTGGCAACCCCGAGAGTTGGCCCGCAAGCACCGCCGCATCTTCAATGGCCATGCCCGCACCCTGCGCCAGATAGGGGCGCATGGGGTGCGCCGCATCGCCGAGCAACACCACCCGATCCCGTCCGTGCTCATGGGCACCAGCCATGGGTGGGCGGTCGTGCAGTGCCCAGAGCCGCCACTCGGGTATGGCGTTGACGAGGTCCTGTAGTGCCGTGCAGGTGTCCGAAAGAGCTGCCTGCAATCCCGTGACTGGGGCTGCTTGATCCCAGCTCGTACTTTCAACATCAAACGGTGCACCGGCCGGCGCCTCAATGATGACCACGACATTGAGCCAGTCACCACCGCGTACGGGGTACTGCACCACATGCAGCTTCGTCCCTAGCCAAACCGTTACGTGCGGACTGCGTAGCCCCTGCGGTAACTTGGACTGCTCGACCAGGGCCCTATAGGCCAGATGCCCCGTGGCACGGGGCGAGCCATCATTCAGCAACCACTGACGAATCGGGCTCCACAAGCCGTCAGCAGCCACAAGCAGATCGCCCGAGACGTCCGCGGGCGCGCCGCTGTTCGCAGAAACCGACGCAACAGAAACTCCGTCTACAGACTGACTAAACGTGTTCAACGCACAATCCAGCTGGAGTTGCGCGCCGGTTTGCCGTTGCACGGCGCCCAAAACCAACGCCAGCAGATCGGCGCGATGCACTGTGGCATACGGAGCGCCATAGCGGTGCAAGGCGGTTTTACCCAGAGACAGAGCGCCCAGTTCACCGCCCTTTTGGGCGCTTCGAACCCGCAATTCCGCGGGAAACGCCGCCACGTGTGCAAGCGCTGCCTCGAGCCCCCAACCATGCAGTAGACGTGTGACGTTTGGGCCGAGCTGAATGCCCGCGCCCACCTCGCTAAAGGCGGCCGCCTTTTCAAATAGCTTGACCTCGCAGCCGGCACGACCCAACGCCAGCGCAGCCGACAACCCGCCAATGCCTCCACCTGCGATCAGCGCGGTACAAATCGGGGTTGCGAACTTCTGTGTTTTCGAAATTTGGACTGGAATATTCATTTACTTCCAAATTGTGACCGCTCCAGGAACCGGTATGCTCCACGGTTGACGATGAAATACACGCCTCTGCCCATTGAACGAATAGAGACTGGCAAGCCGCTACCCGTTGACGTATGGGATGGCAAAGGCCATCTGCTGCTTAAAAAGGGCCAATCGATAAACTCTGAGCAACACCGCGACGTGTTGCGGGCTCATCAAGCTTGCGTGACCGACGGCGACTACCGCGCCTGGGTGCGCAGTTATGACCGGCAGGTGTATGACATGCTTCGCGACAACGTGAGCATTCAGCAAATCGCCAAAGCGACCATGCCCACCACGATTCTGGAAGTTGACTATGTGGTCGGGCTGGAAATCAACGGCGGCTGGCTTGATCTGCAAGCCGTGCTGGGCAATTTCCTGCATCAGGGTGCATCGGCAAGTACCCCGCTGCAACGCCTGGAAAGCATCCAGAAGCGGGCTGCGCGCCTGCTTGCGGACGACGTCGACGGCAGCCTCTTCTCGTTGTTTCAGGCTCTGGCCGACAACTCTTTGGGCTACTGCGCCACCCATGCGCTGCTGGT
>JAHEBY010000188.1:0-4796 GCA_024642025.1 Comamonadaceae bacterium
GAGCCCCCTAAAGAGTCGTTCAAGACCAGGACGTTGATAGGTCAGGTGTGGAAGCGCAGTAATGCGTTAAGCTAACTGATACTAATTGCTCGTGCGGCTTGACCCTATAACTTTGATTTGCGAAAGCAATTTCAAGGAAGTTATGCCAAGTTGACGCATTCAAAATATCTGTGCAAGCAGAGTCGTAATAGACAAGCTGATTAGCTCTATAAATTGGTCATCTTGACCTTGTCAAGATGGCAAAAAGTTATGCCTGACGACCATAGCGAGGTGGTACCACTCCTTCCCATCCCGAACAGGAAAGTGAAACGCTTCAGCGCCAATGATAGTGCGGATTCCCGTGTGAAAGTAGGTCATCGTCAGGCTATTAAAGCGAGAAACGCCCGGTCATGCGACCGGGCGTTTTTTTTCGTCAAGATTTCCAGTCATCTACCTGTACTAAGAATTTTGAGTAGTTCCTCTTCACAATCTTCCGGCGGCAGGTCAAACATCATCGAGATAAAACTCGACTCGCGCGATTCAATCATGCCCAGGAAGCCCTGAACTCCACCTGGCTGCCGGGCGATCCTTGAAAAGGTATCGAAACCCGTCTCCAAAAAGTGCTGTAGCGCCGAAAATCCCGCCGCAGAAGCAGGTCCGCGCATCATTTTCAACATAAGCCGAAGCCCACGTGTACGTGTCAGGCGATCAAGGTCCCGTCCAATAGCCAGAACTGCCGACAGTTGAGCGTCCCGCTCGCTTCGGTGGCCCACCTTTCTCCATGCCAATATGTACTGCCCGGCCGATGAAAGACGTGAGTCTTCTCGCCTTTGGGCGCACCAACTATGAGCCATCGCGTAGTCAAGTTGCTCGGTCGAAATATGCAGTTCGGCAAGTGAGACGGCAGTAGCCACCGCATGTTGAGGCAGAAGTTTCTGTATGGCGCTGGCAATTCGGGCAAATTGGGCATCACGTTCTGAATAGTCGACCTCACTATAGAGCTCATCCAGGAAAAAGCGCGCCGCTTCACAATATCGATCCCCTGCCAGCAAATCAGCGTACGTACCCGCAAAGCGTCTTGACTGCACCTGTTTTATTGAGGCCAGAGCGAGCATCATTGCCTCATCGCCACTCGCTGACTGCCGCAGCGCTCCAACGGCTTCCGCGGAATTTCGAATGATTTGCGCAGGCTCCATGCCTAAAGCGTCCAGCCAAAACGGTCCCGCCGCCACAAAACCGCCTCGGAGGGCGTGAATTTCGCACACGAAGTGAGCCAGAAATTTACGACACACAAGCGAACGGCAGACCTATTCTTCATTTAACCCGAACCTGTCACTGGAGGTAAGAAATGAACACACACCAACTCTACGCGTTTCTAAGGCCCGCGAAGATGCACAGCATCGCTCTTTTTGAAAGACTGGCGCCAATTGAGCTTGATGCCGAGGACGACCTTAAGGGGCGTTTCTACCACGAGCTTGAACAAAGGTTGACGGAGATGACCAACGCCACTTCCACGAACAATGCGATCGCGCTCGGGCGAGCAGCATCGAGCCTTCAAGCTGTGGCCAGCCTGGTCGGTGCCGTGGAAACATTGGCAATTTCCTGCAACATAGAGTTTGACGCCATTGCGGGCCGCCTGGGGGATGCTGAAAGACGCCTCAAGCAGCTCCATCAGTTATGGGAAAAGCCGTTTCGAACCAGTTTGTGTCAGGGGTGAGCCATGTTCTACAGCTATGAAAGTGAGCTTGGTGACCCCACCCCGTATGGCCAAACAGCAGGCCAATCACTCGCCAGATTGCAGCAGCCACTGCTAGCCATGTTGATGGACGAGCTGGCCTATGGCGTCATGGTCTTAGGCGAGAAGTCGCAAATTCTCCTGTGCAACCGAGCTGCCAAGCGCGAACTGGACAACGCCAGACTCATTGCGCAGCGCGACCAGCGCCTCTACACCAAAGCTGATCATGACGGGAAGCATCTTCGCGAGGCGCTGGAAGAAGCCCGAAAAGGAAGGCGAACCCTCGTTGAACTCGTAGATGGTGCGATCGTGCTGTCGGTTGTCATTATTCCCGCCCCCGATGCATATGACGCCATACAGGCGACATCAATTCTGCTTTTTGCAAAGCCGGCGATTTGCGAGCCGGCTACCCTATCCTTGTTTTGCCGCTGCCACAAGCTCACAAAAACCGAAGAGCAGGTCTTGGCAGTGTTGTGCCTTGGGTACTCGACACCCGAGATTGCCGAGCAGCTGCGTGTTGCGGTATCGACCGTGCGAACGCATGTTCGCAGCCTGTGTGCAAAGACTGGCAGCAGCGGGGTAAGGGCCTTGGTCAACCAGGTGGCCGTATTGCCGCCTGTAGCCGCAAGTGCCCACTTGGCGCCAGTGCATTGAACGACCTCGTCGAGCCCGCGGCGTCTCGTGCTAGAGTCTGGCTCAAAGAGAGCCATTTCATGCCACAGACTGCTTTCAACGCCACCCAGGAAAAACTGCTAGCCCAGCTGACACCACAGCTTCAGTCTTTGGCCAGACGGGGCGTGCTTCGTAATTACCGGAAAAACGCCATCGTCATATCTGAGAACGATGTCGGTGACACGATGTTTGTGCTGGTTCAAGGCCGTGTCAAGGCTTTCTCCTCCGATGTGGATGGCCGGGAAATTACTTACGGCACGATTGAATCGGGTGACTATTTCGGTGAGATGTCGCTCGATGGTGGGCCGCGCTCGGCGTCCATCATTACGCTAGAGCCGTGCGTTTGTGCGGTGATCGATCGATCGATCGTGCTCGCCTACCTGTCCGAGGCGCCTGAGTTTGCCGTCTCGCTCATCAACGAAGTCATCCAGCGCGCCCGCGCCGCGACAGAGTCAGCACGCGGCATGGCCCTCCTCAACGTGTATGGGCGAGTCGTTGCTTTGCTCGAAAGCTACGGCGGCGCGGGCAAACCCGACGCGCCGGTGCTGATTTACCCGGTTACCCACCAAGACCTGGCAAGTCGCGTGGGTGCATCGCGGGAGATGGTCAGTCGGCTCCTCAAAGACCTGGAGAAGGGCGAGTATGTCAAGCTGGGAATCAAGCGCATTACGCTCTTGAAGAAATTGCCCGCCAGATGGTAAATTTGACTAAATTGACATTTAGCCCCCGCATTTATTAAGTTATTAGCTCCTATATTTATAGCGTTTGTTCTTGTGAAAGACGGGCATCTGCTGCGAGTTCCGGCAACTGTTCCAGCCGTTGGTAGACCGGGGTGAAGTCTGCCGCCGTCATATCAAACAGCTGCTCGAAGTTGTCAATGACAAAGTAAGTTTGCTGAAAACTGTCAATCTTGTAGCGCGTACGCATGGTGCGCTCCAGGTTCAAAGCAAGCCTTTGTGGCTCACGGCTGTTTACTGCATGCTGCAACTCCCCGGCCGAACTCAAAATGCCGGCGCCATAAGCGCGCATGGCACCATGCTGACGGATTAATCCAAATTCAATCGTGTACCAGTACAAGCGGGAAAGCTGCTCGCAAGCCCCCAGGCTTTCGGCCTTGAGGCCACCTTCGCCGTATCGCTGGACGTAATCGGCGAACACCGGGTTGAACAGCAGTGGCACGTGGCCAAACAGATCGTGAAAGATGTCGGGCTCCACAATGTAGTCAAACTCATGCGGCGAGCGAATCCAGTCCGTCACCGGGAATTTGCGGTTGGCCAGCAGCGTAAAGAATGGCACTTCCGGGATCAGCCCCGGAACCCCCACGATCTGCCACCCAGTTGCTTTCAGCAGTCGCTCATTGATGTCGTCAAACCGGGGAATCCGGTCAACCGCGCCAAGATTCTGACCAAGCGATGGCAGGGCGGCAATGAACTCGTCGCAAGCCAATCCGGGCAGCAACTTGGCCTGCCGCTCAAATAGTCGGCGATAGGTTTCGTGATCCTGCTCCGTATACGCGGCGTAGTTCTGTGGACAGGTGTAGTCTGCTCCAGCGCGGCTGTAGTCGCCTCGCGGAGGCCGGTCGCTGGCACCATATACAGCCGGTACAACGGATTCGGTAGCCATGACGGTATCTGCCCCTCAACTCGGGGTGGCAGCCGGGCTTTTCAGCACGCCGCGGCGCATCTGGTCGAGCTCAATGCTTTCAAACAGCGCCTTGAAGTTGCCTTCGCCAAAACCATCGTTTCCCTTGCGCTGAATGAACTCGAAGAAGATCGGCCCCAGCTGGTTCTCGCTGAAAATCTGCAATAGCAATTCCCCGGGTTTTCCATCCAGCAGGATGCTCCGCTGGCGCAGGGCTTCGGTGTCTTCGCCATGGCCCGGAATGCGCTTCTCAAGCAATTCGTAATAGGTCTCGCCCGTGTTTAACAGCTTGA
Organism: Comamonadaceae bacterium; assembly: GCA_024642025.1. Lineage (GTDB taxonomy): Bacteria > Pseudomonadota > Gammaproteobacteria > Burkholderiales > Burkholderiaceae_C > Egaibacter. Next base: position 4,321 of record JAHEBY010000188.1, read on the forward strand.
CGCCGCTCATCTGCAGTGCGTCTACCGAAGCGACCAGGTCGGTCGACCCCAGCGCGATATGTTGAATGCCTTCGCCACGATAGCGCTCAAGGTATTCCTGAATCTGCCCGGCCTTTTCATTGCCCTCCTCATTGATTGGGATGCGGATCTTGCCACAGGGGCTGGTCATGGCCTTGCTTTTGACACCCGTTGCCTGGCCTTCAAAATCGAAATACCGGATCTCGCGAAAATTGAAAAGCCGTTCATAGAACTCGGCCCACTCGGCCATTCGGCCACGGTGCACGTTATGCGTCAGGTGGTCGATATAGGTCAAGCCGTGCCCCGGCGGGTTGAGTGCCTCAGCGGCCGCAATACCGGGCAAGGCTTCAAAATCCACGTCGAAGAAGCCAATATTGCCTATGTCGCCGTCCCTCGCGCCATTTTTGCCGCGCCAGCGGTCCACCAGGTAAATCAGGCTGTCGCCGACACCCTTGATG
>JAHEBY010000188.1:4806-5610 GCA_024642025.1 Comamonadaceae bacterium
ATATTCAGCTCCCCCGGCCCGGCCTTGCCCGCATAGCCAAAGGCGCCCAGGTCCAGTGCGCGTTCGTAGGCGAGTTTGACGTCCTGCACCCGAAACGCTATAGCGCAGATGCTTGGCCCGTGCAAACGGGCAAAACGCTGTGCGAAAGAGTCTGGTTCCGCGTTGATCAGGAAGTTGATGCCGCCTTGCCGGTACAGCGTTACGTCTTTGTGGCGGTGTTTGGCTACTGCCCTAAATCCCATGCTCTCAAACAGGGTGCCCATGGCGACGGGGTCGGGCGCTGCGTATTCGATGAACTCAAATCCGTCTGTACCCATCGGGTTTTCCCACATCGTCATTCTCCATTTGAACAATCTTCAACTGTACGACCGTCCTGGGTGCAAATTCCTGCAATCGAAGCACAGATATTTGCCCATCATGCATAAAAACTGCAAAATATACACTATGGACGCATTAAACAAGCTTGACAGGCAGATTCTTCGCATTTTGCAGGCCGATGGCCGCGCCACCTACGACCAGATCGCCGAGGCCGTGAACCTTTCTCCCAGTGCCGTTTTACGCCGCGTCAAGCGGCTCGAAGAATCTGGCGTCATCAACCGTTATGTTGCGCTGGTCGCGCCGGATTCAGTCGGCTTGGGATTGACGGCCTACATCAACGTCCGGCTTGAAAAATATACCGAAAGTCACAAACGCAACCCCATGGATCAATTTCGGGCCAGCGTGCAGACCTGGCCGGAAGTGGTGGAATGCGCCGCGCTCACCGGCGAGATGGACTACCTGCTTCGCGTGCTGGTGAAAGACATG
>JAHEBY010000189.1 GCA_024642025.1 Comamonadaceae bacterium
CGCTTGGAGGCTACGCGCGCAATACCAATCCCGAGCTGGCCGAGCTTAAGAGTTCCGGAGATTTGACGTACTACAGCAATGTCCGTTCCTGTGGTACCAACACCCAGGCGTCGGTCCCTTGCATGTTCTCGCACTTGGACAAACCTCAATACGAGGCCAGCAATGATCCGTTTGAAAGCTTGTTGGACGTTCTGCAGCATGCCGGCCTGGCAGTTTTGTGGCTGGACAACCAGTCAGGCTGCAAGGGGCTTTGTGATCGGGTGCCGAGCGTACTGACTCGCACGCTGGACGACCCAACTCTGTGTTCTGGCGGCGAATGCTTTGACGAAATCATGCTCAAGGATCTTGATGGTCGAATCGGAAAGCTGGACCCGGTGCGGCGGGCAACCGGGTTGGTGGTGGTGATGCATCAAATGGGCAGTCACGGCCCGGCTTATTTCCGTCGGTCACCGCCAGCGTTTAAAAGGTTTATGCCCGAATGCGCCAGCAACATTCTTCAGGATTGCCCGCGAGAGCAGCTGATCAACGCGTTCGACAACACCATTGTCTATACCGATCATTTTTTAGCCAGTACCGTGCAATGGCTCAAGCAGAAATCCAGCGCGGGCACGGCTGACACGGCCCTGATCTATGTGTCTGACCACGGCGAGTCGCTGGGTGAAAACAACCTGTACTTGCATGGTTTGCCCTACGCACTGGCACCTGAATATCAGACTCATGTGCCTATGGTGACCTGGCTGTCTGCCAACATGCAAAAGCGCATGGGGGTCAGCATCAGTTGCCTGAATCAACGATCTGACAATCGTTTGACGCACGACAACCTGTTTCACGCAACGCTGGGTATTCTGGATGTTCAAACCGCCATTTACCGACGAGACATGGATTGGTTTGCGCCTTGCCGTTGAAATCGTGTCGCGCGGAACGTGCCGGGGTAGATTTGTGGATTCAGCACATTGGCGCCGCCCTACAATTTCAAAAGTAAACCTATCGCAACCTGCAACCAGTCTGGAAACTATATGAAATTCATCCGTTTTGCCGATCTTTGCAAAGACGGTCAGGTCCGTGGCAAGCGGGTCTTTATTCGGGCTGACCTCAATGTTCCTCAAGACGATTCCGGAAACATCACGGAAGACACTCGAATTCGGGCTTCGGTGCCGTGTATCCAGCTCGCGCTGGATGCTGGTGCCGCAGTCATGGTCACGTCGCACTTGGGCCGTCCGACAGAAGGGGCCTTCAAACCGGAGGACTCGCTCGCGCCCGTTGCCAAACGCCTGGGCGAGTTGCTTGGCCGCGAAGTGCCCTTAAATTCAAACTGGGTGGACGGTGTGGCCGTCAATGGCAAGGCACTAATGCCCGGGCAGGTCGTCTTGCTCGAGAACTGCCGTGTCAATGCGGGCGAGAAAAAGAATAGTGAAGCCCTGGCCCGGAAAATGGCGGCGTTATGCGATGTGTTTGTTCATGACGCGTTTGGCACAGCCCATCGGGCTGAAGCCAGCACCTATGGTATTGCCCAGTTTGCGCCGGTTGCCTGCGCCGGGCCTTTGCTTGCCGCAGAAATGGACGCCATTTCTGCGGCGCTTTTGGCGCCCAAGCGCCCCTTGGTCGCGATCGTTGCTGGCTCGAAGGTATCAACCAAGCTCACCATCCTCAAGAGCCTGGCGGGTAACGTCGATCAACTCATCGTAGGAGGTGGCATAGCCAATACGTTCATGCTGGCGGCTGGCCTGAAGATTGGCAAAAGCCTGGCCGAGCCCGACCTGCTGGACGAGGCCAGTGCGGTGATAGCCGCCATGAAAGCGCGCGGAGCCGCTGTGCCCATTCCAACCGATGTGGTGACTGCCAAGGCGTTCAAGGCCGACGCCGAGGCAACCGTGAAACTTGCGACGGATGTCGACGACGACGACTTGATTCTTGATATCGGTCCGCAAACAGCCAGAAAACTGGCAGACCAACTGATGAAGGCCGGCACCATAGTCTGGAATGGTCCTGTGGGTGTTTTCGAGTTTGCCGCGTTCGAGAACGGCACCAAAGTGATCGCCCATGCCATCGCTGACAGTGCTGCGTTTTCGATTGCCGGCGGCGGCGACACACTTGCGGCCATCGCCAAATATGGGATTGAAAAAAAGATTGGCTACATATCAACCGGCGGTGGCGCCTTCCTTGAGGTACTGGAGGGCAAGACGTTGCCCGCATTTGAAGTGCTGCAAAGCCGCGCGATGTGACTTTTTCACGCTTTTGCAGCGCGGATTTGGAGTAAAACTGCCTCATGCCGTTCTGTTTTCGACAATTGCCATGCTCAACAGCATCGTCAGGGGCGATGGTGTCGGCCTTGGCGCTGGCCAGTCTGGCCATCGGGCTAACTCCGTCAACCGTCACAGCGCAGGCGTTGACCGACGAATCAGAGGTCACCCTTGCCACTCTCCTTCGCAAAGAAGCCATTGCTTATGAATTTGGCGAAGGCGTGAATCAGGACCTCACGCTGGCGGCCAAGTTATATTGCAAAAGTGCCCGCCTGGGCGATGCAGAGGCCCAATACAACCTGGGCTGGATGCTGGCCAATGGGCGGGGCGAAGAGCGCAACGATATTTCCGCGGCCTTCTTTTTTAACGCAGCGGCAGAACAGGGGCTGCCAGCGGCCATTCGCATGCTGGGTCGCGTCGGCGGACCGACCGACCAAGTGCCCGAATGCATGCGCGAGCCGGCGCCGAAGCCAAAGCCTGTAACGCCGGTCCAGGAGGCCAGGCCCAAGCCGCCGCCGGCCGAGCCGCCAGTGGACTATGCGGCAATAGCGCCAAGGAACGTCTTTGATCTTGTGATGAAAATGGCGCCGCAATATAAAGTGGAGCCTCAGCTGGCGTTGTCGATCATTGCGGCAGAGTCTAATTTTGACAGCTTGGCCCTGTCACCCAAAAATGCCCGGGGCCTGATGCAATTGATCCCGGCTACCAGCGAGCGATTCAATGTACTGAACGCGTTTGACCCGGCGCAAAACATCCGTGGCGGCCTTTCGTATTTGCGCTGGTTGCTGGCCTATTTTCAGGGCGACGTGGCGCTGGTTGCTGCGGCTTACAACTCGGGGGAGGGAACAGTGGAGAGGTATCGTGGTGTCCCGCCTTATATGGAAACGCGCGCTTATGTCAGAAAGATACTGGCCTCCTTCGGCACCCGTGAACACCCATATGATGATTCCGTTACGAGGCCATCTGCCTCGCTGACCCTCATGCGGGCACCCTGACCGTCAGGGCGGGTTGCTGCCAAAGCGGCTTTGTGTCTGCCTGCGAAATTCGGAGGGCGTAGAGCCTTTTATTTCCAGAAAACGGCGATTGAAGTTGGCCACATTGTTGAAACCAACGTCATAACAAATGTTGGTGATGTACCGGTCGGAGCTCATCAACAACTGGCACGCGCGGTTAATTCGTACGTGGTTGACAAAGTCCGTGTAGGTGTTGCCGGTCGCGCGGCGGAAGAATCGCGAGAATCGGCTCTCGCTCATGCCCAGGTCAGCCGCAACCTGTGCGGCTGGTTGCGACTGGGCAACGTTTTCGGTTATCCGGTTGACTATGGCGTTGATCTGATCAAGCTCGGCGGCGTTGTCGCCACCTTGCATCTGCACGTTCGACAGCAGCCGGAAATCCGTAGATCGCGCCAGATCGGTCATGAAATCCAGAAACGCGGCAAATCTTCGCAATCCTTTGGAGGCTTTGATCTGGTGCCAGTGGCGCTCACCACTTTGGGAAAAACCAAAAAACTCGATCCCGTGGCGTGACCGACCCAGCAAAGGCATCACTTCAGCTAACTCCGGAATCGTTTGACAGGCTTGCTCAATCGGTTCGTGTTTGAACTGGATCACCAAGTCCCGCTTGGCCACACCTTCGGGCGGAATATCGAGGGATATCCAGTTATGCGGCAATCGCGGACCGCACAAAACCACATGGCCGGGCTCAAACGGGCCTATCCAGTCGCCCACAAACGCCTTGCCAGACGTCGCAGTAATGACGTGTAGCTCGTATTCATCGTGGCAGTGCCATCGGGCCAGTGGTGTCGGGTATCCATGGTCCAGACATCGCACGAACCCAACTTCAGCTGGGGGCTCATATCCGAGTGACGGGTTGCGGTTATAGTCCGCCTCCAGCTCAGGCTGGCGTTGCCATGGGACTGGCGTAGCTTTGACTTTATCAAGTTGGGTCAATCAACTGCTCCAGTGGACTTCGTTCAACTCATCACATTGCCGCCATCCACATTCAGGGTCTGACCTGTGATGTAAGAGGCCTCCCCACTGGCCAGAAAGACGGCGGCGCCAGCAACGTCTTTTGGGTCTCCCATGTGACCTAAGGGAACGGCTTTGCCGACCTGCTTCTTCTTCTCGCCCAATGGCAAGTTTTCATATTTTGCAAAAAGTGCATCGACGTTTTTCCACATCGGCGTGGAAATGACACCGGGGGCGATGCCGTTTACCCGGATGTGGTGGGGTGCCATGGCCAACGCCGCACTTTGGGTGTAGCTGATGATCGCGGCTTTGGTGGCGCAATAGTGCGAGACCAAGGCCTCACCGCGACGGCCGGCCTGTGACGCCATATTGATGATGGCACCTTGCGTCTTCTGGGTCACCATATGTTGCAGGACTTTCTGCATCACAAAAAAAGCGCCCTTCACGTTCACGGAGAACAATTTGTCATACATGGCTTCGTCGCTTTCCAGCAGCGGAGCCATGTCAAAAATCGCGGCATTATTGAATAGTATGTGAACCGGACCGAAATGCTCTGTGGCCTGGGTGAGCATTCGCCCAATGTCCGCCGAATTGGTGATGTCGGCCGCGATGTAGTGGACGCGACCCGCAAACCGCTCTTGCAGTGCAAGCACTTCATCCGAAGCCATACTCGATAGGTCGACTACGCTGCATCGCGCACCTTCCTTCAGGTAAGCCGCGGCGACTGCGGCACCGATGCCGCCGCCGGCGCCAGTTAACAAGGCATGCCTGTCGTTTAGACGTTGGCCATTCAATGCTGCTTGATTTTTCATGTTCGATAGTTCATTTGAAATTTGGCGACCCGCTCACTTGCCATCCGCACGGCAGCAACGACTTTTTCATTGCCAGCCAGCGGCCCCCAAAGCACGGGGTCCGCGCAGAACGCTGCAGTCGGGTCTGCGGCTTCACAAATCGCGTGAGCTGTGGCTTCGTCCATCGCCTGATCGTGGTAGGTATAGGCAATCTCGCCCCTGTGCCAACGCTGCAAATAAGCAAGGAATAGCGCAGGCAGGATCGCAACACTGGCAATGGACTCATGGCGTTCGAGTCGCTCACGGACGGTGGGCGTAATGAACCCCGGGATTTTCGAGAATCCGTCCATTGCAACGCGCTGATTGGTGTCCTGTATGGCTGGATTGCCAAATCGGTCGAGGACCACATCGCGATAGGCCGCCAAATCGATCGGACTGGGCGAAAGCACAGGGATCACATCGTTGGTAACGTAGTCATAGGCAAAGCGGCGAATGGCGTCGTCATGCGTGCCTTCGTGGATGAACTGGTAACCCACCAGCGTGCCCGCCCACGCGATGCAGCTATGGGTGGCGTTCAGGAGCCTGATTTTTGCTTCTTCAAAAGGTG
>JAHEBY010000190.1 GCA_024642025.1 Comamonadaceae bacterium
GCATCGGTCGCACCGAGCTTTTTGGCATGTTTTAAGGCTGTATCGACCAGGTCTTCGAAAAATGGGCGGCTGTAACTAAAGCCCTGTCCGGCGGTCGACATGTTGCCGGCAGTAGCTGGGGAAGCGTGAGGTTTTGTCATATCGACGGCTATGATACTTGGCTATGTCCAGAAAAATGAAAAAAGGGTATTTCGTGCGTGGCCAGTTCGTCGCCGAGGGCAGCGAGCTCGACCTGGAGCTCAAGCGTGAGCTCAAAGGTACCGACGAACAAAGCCGTACGGAGTTGAAGAAAGAGAGCGATGAACTGCAAAAGCTGGGTGTTGCGCTGGTGGATTTGCGCTCCGACCTGATGGGTCGGGCCAACCTGCCAGACAAGCTGGCAGAGGCCGTTGCCGAGGTCCGCCGAATCACCAACTTTGAAGGCAAGCGCCGCCAGATGCAGTTCGTCGGCAAACTGATGCGTCAGCTGGAGCCGTCGCAAGTGGATGACATTCGCAACGCCCTGCAGGACCAGCACAGTGGCTCGGCCAGCGACGCCATGGCCTTGCATCTGGCAGAAACCTGGCGTGACCGGCTGATTGGCGAAGACGGCGCATTTGAAGAATGGCTTCTCAAAAGCCCACAGACCGACTCGCAGCAACTTCGGGCGCTGATTCGCCAGGCGCGCAAGGACGCCAAACCCGAGAAGCCTGGCCTCGCGCCACGCCATGGGCGCGCCTACCGCGAGATTTTTCAACTGGTTCGCGCAGCGCTGACCCCTGAAAACCTTAGGCCCGAGGACCCGGCCAACACCACCACCTATAAACCTTGAACCCTATTGCAAGCTATCCATGAATTCCGAATCTTCAGATTTCGACACCATCAAGATTGGCATCGTCTCTGTCAGTGACCGCGCTTCGAACGGCGTGTATGAAGACAAGGGCCTGCCCGCGCTGAAAGAATGGTTGACCCGGGCCCTCAAAAATCCTATTGTGTTTGAGCCAAGGCTGATTCCCGACGAACAGGCCGCCATCAGTATGGCCCTCGTTGAACTGGTTGACGCCGGTTGCGCGCTCGTGCTCACCACCGGCGGCACCGGCCCAGCGTTGAGGGATGTCACGCCCGAAGCAACGCTTGCCGTTGCGCACAAGGAGATGCCCGGCTTTGGTGAACAAATGCGTCAGATCAGCCTGAAATTTGTGCCGACCGCGATTTTGTCCCGCCAATGCGCAGTCATCCGCGACAAGACGCTGATCATCAACCTGCCGGGACAGCCCAAGTCAATTGCCGAGACGCTGGAAGGTTTGCGCGATGCAAACGGCGAGTCTGTGATGGCAGGCATCTTTGCTGCAGTGCCCTACTGCATCGACCTGATCGGCGGGCCGTACGTGGAAACCAACGAGGCAGTTTGCAAGGCGTTTCGACCAAAGAGTGCCATCCGGGCGCAAAAAACCACCGCTTAAGGCATAAAATCAGGCTCTAGCCCCCGTGAAATATGCGCAAGTAGCTACTTATTTAATAGCAACTGGCGGTAACTCACTGATCGCAACCCGGTTTCGCCCTTGCTGCTTGGCCTGATACAACGCGGCGTCCGCCCGGGCCAGCAAGGCGCCTGGCGCCTCGCCGGTGCCGCATTCGGCCAGACCGATTGAAATGGTGACCTTCTGTGCCGGGTCGGGCAGCACGGTCAGTGCTTCGATGCTGCGCAATAGGCGCTCGGCACACCGCGTGGCATCGGCCAGGGTAGCCCCGGGCAACACGATCAAAAACTCCTCGCCGCCAAATCGCCCCAGCTGGTCAATGGACCGCAACTGTGTCTGCATGGCCATGGCCACAGCCTGCAGCGTGGCATCGCCCACCGGGTGACCGTACCGGTCATTGACCGATTTGAAGTGGTCCAGATCCACCATGCAGATGCACAGCGCACCGCCGATACGCGCCTTGCGCTCCAGCTCCGATGCCAGCAGGAAATCAATGTGGCGGCGGTTCCAGACATCGGTCAGGGAATCCCGTGTGGCCAGCTGTTCCAGCGCCTGCACCGACCCCCGCAAACGGGCGCGCAAGCTGCTGATATAGCTGGCGGCCAATGCATACCAGCCGGAGCTCAGCGCCACGATTGCGGCATAAATCAGTTCAATCCGCAGATCGGGCGGCGTGGCAAATATTTCCTGGCGGATGGCCACCGCCACACCATAGGTGACCAGCACAAAGACTTCCAGCCGGACCAGCTCCATGGGCTTGAGCTGGAGCATCGCAAAGACAAACAGCGAGCTGTAAAAAGGGATCGCCAGAAAATGAACGTGCTCACCCAGCACCAGTATGATGGCCACCATCAGCGCACCGATGCTGACCTGCAGCTGGGTCAGGGACGGGTCTTTGAACCGCAGGTTCAGCCCGTTGCGGAACACCGCGTACAAGGCGATGTTGATGCCCAGAAACGCCAGTCCGACCAGCAGCAGGTGTTCCAGCGAAAAGAGTTCAACCCGGGCGCACAGCGCAAGAAAGAACAACCCGAACGCATACGTTGAGGACGCAATCTGGAACCGCTTCAGCCGGACAGACTGCTTGCGTACTTCGGATGATGATGAAAAGGAGTCAGGCATGTGGATGCGACGATGGCAAAAACCACTATACGCCGCACCGCTGACGCCAAACCGTTGAAAAGCACCCGGATTGGGCGCTTGTCCGCCCGCAACAGGCCTGGTGGCCTTTTTGGCCTAATTGGGCTATTTCCCCACCAGTTGGTTGAGCTTCTCCGCCTCAAACACCTCGTTGCGAGCAGCGTCACCGGGCACGCAATCGGTCGCGGTGCGGTTGGCAGACAGCTTTTCAATCGCATGAACGTTAGGGCAGTGATTGCAAAGGAACATCACAAGAATCCCTTTCTGTCTGAAATTTTCGGACAGTGCGAAGTCCGGCACCTTCCAGTCAATAAATTGAAGACGGGACTATCCAGAAACAGGTCGTTTCAAATTTACGGCTTCACCATTCAAAATTATCCACCAGCCACGTTGGGCAATAGCACCAGGGAGAACCACGGCACGAAGGCGGTAAGTCCCCAAGCGACCAACAGACCTCCCAGATACATCATCGCAAAGCGCACCAGCTGCGAGTATGGAATGCCGGTGACACCGCTGGCGACAAAAAGATTCAGGCCAAACGGCGGCGTAATGAATCCGATCGCTGCGCCAACCAGAAAGATCACCGAAAAGTGAACCGGGTCCACGCCATGAGCCACCGCGATGGGCGCCAGGATGGGTGCGAAGATCACCGTGACGGGCAGGCTTTCCAGTATGCAGCCTGCCGCCATCACGATTGCCATGCAAACGAGTAACACCACAGTCGGACTGTCGCCGAACCATGCGACAAAGCTGGACACCGCTTGCGCTGTGCCGAGCAGGCCAAACACCTGCTGCATGACGATCGAGATCGCGATCATGGGTGCGAGCATGCCGGTGAGTTGGCCTGATCGAAGCAGAATGTCGGGCAACTCCCTCCATTTGATTTCGCGGGTGATCAGCAGGCCTGCCACAAGGCAGAAACCTACCGTGATGGCCGCGGCCTCGGTGGGCGAAAACACGCCTGAGTAAATGCCATAGATCACGATGAACATCGCAAAGAAGCCAAGGTACGCCTTGCGAGCGGTGCTCAAAATGCGTGGCATGCTCAATGGTGAGACCGAACCCCACCCGTTCTTGCGGGATACCCACCAGCACACAACCATCATTGACGCAACCATCATGATGCCCGGCAGAATGCCGGCCACAAACAGGTCGGAGATCGACAGGTTCATCAGGAAGCCATAGACGATGAAGATGATCGATGGCGGGATGATGATTCCGACGCAGCCACCCGCGGCTGCAGTGGCCGCAGCAAATTTGGTGTCGTAGCCGTCCTTCACCAACAGCGGATGCATGATGCCGCCGATGGTGGCGGTGGTGGCGGAGTTGGAGCCCGAGATGGCGGCAAACAGGCCGCACGAACCAATGGTGGCCATGCCCAAACCACCGCGTGCCCAGCTTAAGCACGCGTGCGCAAAATCAGCCAGTCGACGGGCAATGCCTGCCGCAGCGATCAGGTCACCCGTCAAGATGAAAAGCGGCAGCGAGAGCAATCCGAAGAAGTTCAAGCCTTCGAACAGCGTCACGCCGATGTTGGCAAGGGTAAAGTCGATGACAAGCGACACGCCAACGACCCAGAAGCCAATGACCAGAAAGACTGGCACACCGATCAGGAAGAGAGCAATGACGCCGACCGATATCAGGCCGATTAGGGTTCCGTGATCCATGATGATTCCTAGGGGTCAGTCCTGGCCGATAGCCTGAATGTCGACAATGAAAGGCTCTTTTCGCAGATAACGGCCGATATCTTCTTTCAGGTTTTGAAGTACACGAAAAATGAGCAACGCCCAGGCTAGCGGCGTGGCCAGATAGAACCACCATTGCATCACGTTGTCGGTGCCTTGAACGATGGCGAAGTTCATCTCGACCAGACGCGTCTGCTCGATCGTGTAATAAAGGACGATCACACCAAAAGTGATCCACAGCACGGCATCCAGACACATGCAGGCGAACTGCCCTTTGTACGGCAGACGAACGCGAATGTCGTTGAAGTTCAGGTGGGTTCGCTTGCGCACATTGTGCGAGCAGCCAATCCAGGTTACCCACAGGAACAGGTAAATGGGTATGGATGTGCTCCACGGAATCTGGGTCTTGAGAATGAAGCGCTCAAACACGGCATAAACAATGATCAAGGCCATGGCCGAGTAGGCAAACAGAATGAGGGTGCGCTCGGCATTGCGGTCAAGCCAGCGCAAGGGGGCGAACAATAAGTTCATGAAAGTCTCCTGAATGCAACAAGGCGGCACCTGCAAGCTGCGCAGATGCCGCCAGATCGCTAAAGGCCAGTAGGCGTTACGTCTTCCACCACCGGTTTGGCTTCACGCTGGAAACGGCCGCATTGGCCGGAATCTCGCGCGCAATGCCGTAAATCTCCTTATAGACATCGCTACCGCCCGACATCTTGTTCAGGCGCTCGCGCCACTCTTCCCATGCCTTGGGCTGGAACTCGGGCGAGCACATTTGCTCTGCCTTTTTGAGTTCGGCATCGGTAAGCGGCGCCAATTGCACCTTGTTTTTTGCGTACATCGTGTTGGGGCCCGGGTTGGGCACGGCGCCAACCACGTCCACCAGCACCCGCTCTTGTTCCCGCTGCGTGTACTGCTGTGCGTCGTAGGCCACTTCCATCATCAGATCTTGCAGCTTGGGCGAAAGCTTCTTCTCGAATGAAGTGTTGTTGATTGCGGTGTGCTCGGTGCCGGCGAAGAATCGCAGGTCAACTGTTTGCGACAAAACCGGCAACATGTTGGCATAGGCGGCGGCACCCATCCAGGTCTCGGCGCCGTCGATCAGGCCTTGCTTCAAGCCGTCAAGCGTCTCTTCCCAGGCGATGGGCACCGGGTTCAAATTCATCAAGGTCATGGCGATGCGACCAAGCTGGGTGCCCGTCACGCGGTTCTTGGTGCCGGCCAGCTGTTCGACGCTGGTGACCAGCGGCTTGTTGTCGTATTTTTTTCCGAGCATGATGCCGCGCAGTTCGCAATGCGTGTAC
>JAHEBY010000191.1 GCA_024642025.1 Comamonadaceae bacterium
CCGCGTGCAGCTCGGCCAGCGCGCCATGCAACATTTTCTGCGTGAGCCCCTTGGAGAGAGCTTCCAGGACAGTGTCAACGTCTTCACCTTTGGCCAGCAATTTGCGCGCTCGGGCAATCTCGGCACCACGCCATTCGTCGGTTTGTGCGGTGAGCTGCTGAATGAGCGGCACCACGCCGTGCACCGGGTCGCGCTGGTTGACCCAGTGCATAAAGCTCTGCACGCCCGCATCAATAATCACTTCAGCCTGCGCCACGGCGGCCTGCCGGTTGGCCTGGGCCGCCTGCACGACGCCGGCCAGATCGTCGACCGTGTACAGATAGACGTCATCCAGCGCTTTGACCTCGGGCTCAATGTCGCGCGGCACTGCCAGATCGACCATGAACATGGGCCGGTGTTTGCGTTTTTTGAGCGCGCGCTCCACCGCACCCAGACCAATGATGGGCAGCGTGCTGGCCGTGCAACTGACCACGGCGTCAAACTCATGCAGGCGATCAGGAATATCTGCCAGACGCATCACCTCGCCACCAAAACGGGTTGCCAGTTTTTCGCCGCGCTCCAGCGTTCGGTTGGCGATAACCATGGCCTTGGGCTGCCTGGCGGCAAAGTGCGTCGCTGTGAGCTCGATCATTTCGCCAGCTCCCACGAACAATACCTTGACGTCCTTCAGGTTTTCAAACAGCTGGCCAGCTAAACGCACACAGGCCGCGGCCATGCTGATGGATTGCGCGCCAATTTCGGTGCTGCTGCGCACCTCTTTGGCGACCGCAAAGCTGCGCTGGAACAGCTGGCTGAGTGTGGTGCCCAAAGCACCCGCCTGTTCGGCAGCACGGACGGCTTCTTTCAACTGGCCCAGAATTTGCGGCTCGCCAAGCACCATGGAATCCAGGCCACTGGCCACACGAAAGGCGTGGCGGGCGGCCAGGCCGTCCTCGAGTGTGTAGGCGTGCGACCGCAGCAGCTGGGGCGATACGCCGCCAGAATACGCCAGCCAGTCGAGGGTGGGCTCCAGCTCGGTAGTGTCACCCGCACAATAGATTTCGGTGCGGTTGCAGGTGGAGATGATGGCAGCTTCAGGCTGGCGCGGCAGCGTCTCGCGAAGCCCTCTGAGGGTAGGTTCAATCTGGTCGATGGCGAAAGCGAACCTGCCGCGCAGGTCGAGCGGCGCGGTGGTGTGGTTGATGCCTAATGCCCAGACTGCCATATGTTGTGGTGTCAGATTATAAAATTTATACCCATATGGGCATTCTTGATCTACTTCTACACCTTGGCGGCTTTGTGGCGCCAGCCATTTTTGTGGGCGCCCTGATGCCGCTATTGGCCCGGTTCTTGATAAGAAATAGGCCTTCAGCCCCCGTCTATATTGTGCAAGCAGCTATAAATATAGTAGCTAATTTGGCCGTTTTAACTGCCGGACTCTGGTATTTTGGCCACGACGGCAAGATGTGGACTTACGCCGCGCTGGTCGTGGCAGGTGCAACCTGCCAATGGATGGTGAGCCGTGGGTGGCGTCGCGCGTGAGTGCCTCTGCATCAACGCCCGTCAAGGCTGGGGCAATTTTGCCTTGTGAGTTTGAGGCAGCGGGCCCGCAACATGTGAGCGCACTTGAGGCGCTCATACTGAGGCACGGACCCAACCCCTGGAACTGGTTGCCCGAGGACGGTATCCGCAAGCACATGCATGACATTGCCGAGGGGCGAGCCCACGCTGAGCTGGCGTTTCAGGCCGGGGCGCTGATTGGCGCGGTCACTTTTTGCGTTACACAGGCATATCGGCAGTACGAGCCGCCAAGTGGTTTTGATAGCTGGCAGGGCTACATCTGCGAGGCTGTGGTTCATGCGGATGCAGCTGGGCAGGGCCTCGGCTCGCGGCTGTTGCGGCACGCCGTTCAACGTCTGCAGGCGATGGGCATGCAGACCATCTATATTGACCGGCATGAGGAAAACGCGGCCTCTGCAGGCATGATGCGCAAGGCCGGGTTTACAGAAGTGTGCACGTTTGATGAGCCAGAGCGTCGCCCAAACGGCTCGCGCCGCACCACCGTTTGCCGAATTACGCTGCCGACGAAAGATCTGCTGGCGAAAACAGATCCACCCGGTCTGTGATGATGCCGTCTGTGCCCAGATCAATCAGGCGCTTTGCCTCAGTTTCGTCGTTGACGGTGTAGCTGAGCGTGCGCAGTCCCACATGTTTCGCCTGCATAACCGTTGTGGCGTCCCAAAGGCGGTAGTTACACACGATAGCGATGCAGCCCAGCGCCTGCGCCCGCTCCAGCCAGCCCGCCCAGAGTGTGTCCAGCAGCAGGCCACGTGGCAATTCGGGCTGGGCTGACTTGGCGCCCTCCAGTGCGTCGGGTTCAAAAGATGTGAGCAAGGGCGGCACGGCGACGCCCGCCCAAAGCCGGGCAGCATGGCGAGCGACCACTTCGCCGGTGTGCCGCTCCGTGCCTGGAGTGGGCTTGATTTCGATATTCAGGAAATGATTGTTTTTGAGGCAAAAGCGGGCAATATTATTGAAACTGGGCAGCGGTTCACCCGCGTAAGCGCGAGAGTGCCAGCTACCCGCGTCAAGCTGCGACAGCTCCAGCCAGGTCTTGTCGCCCGCGATGCCTGTGCCTGACGAGGTGCGCTGCAGCGTATCGTCATGCAGCAAAAAGGGCACGTCATCGGCGCTGAGTTTGACGTCGCACTCATACATGCGGTAACCGTGTTGCGCGCCCAGTCGGAACGCAGCCAGCGTGTTTTCCGGGGCCAGCTTGCCGGCACCGCGGTGTGCAATCCAGCGTGGATAAGGCCAGTTTTGATCGGGCAGTTTGTTTGTGCTCATTGGCTTTGAAGACGTTTACCTGTAGCCACGTCGAAACTATGCAAGCGATCTGCTCGTGGCGTGACATGAATGGTGGCGCCCAACGCTGGCACAGACTCGTCCTCGGCTGAGCGGATGATGACCAGCTCGTCAGCGGTACCATGCAGCCAGCGGCCATAAACCAGCCGTTCGGCGCCCAGCATTTCAATGGCGTCGACCTGCAGGCCCCAGCCTTCGGATGTGATGTCCAGATGTTCCGGGCGAATGCCGGTGATGGTGCCGGGTTTTGCACCGGGCGCGCTTTTCAGCAAATTCATGGGTGGCGAGCCCATGAAGCTCGCTACAAACGTGGTGGCGGGACGCGTGTAGACCTCCTCCGGCGTACCAAACTGCTCCATCACACCTGCATTCATGACGATCATACGCTGGGCCAGCGTCATGGCCTCCACCTGGTCGTGGGTGACAAACAGCGAGGTGATGCCCAACTCGCGGTGCAGCTTCTGGATTTCAAGCCGGGTATGGGCGCGCAGTTTTGCGTCCAGGTTCGAAAGCGGCTCGTCAAAAAGAAAGACCTGGGGCTGACGCACGATGGCACGGCCCATGGCCACCCGCTGACGTTGCCCACCAGAAAGCTCGCGCGGCTTGCGCTGCAGGTAGGGGGCCAGTTCAAGAATTTTTGCGGCCTTGTCTACCCGCGCCCGGATTTCGTCAGGTGGCACTTTGGCAATTTTCAGACCATAGGCCATGTTTTCGAACACGCTCATGTGCGGGTATAGGGCGTAGTTCTGAAAAACCATGGCAATGTCGCGCTCGGAGGGCTCAAGGTCATTGACCACGCGATTGCCGATGCTGATGAAGCCTTCAGAAACTTCTTCAAGGCCCGCCACCACGCGCAGCAATGTGGACTTGCCGCAGCCGGACGGGCCTACGATCACGACGAATTCCCCATCGTTGATGTCGGCGCTCACGCCGTGGATGACCTGGTTCGCTGTTTTGCCCGCGCCATAGCGCTTGATGATGTTTTTCAGAGTGATGGAGGCCATGGAGTGAGGTGCCTTCTTGATTATTTTTCGGTGTCGACCAGGCCTTTGACAAACCACTTCTGCATGAGCATTACCACCAGCGCAGGCGGGATCATGGCCAGCAGGGCAGTGGCCATCACGATGCCCCATTCGGTTTGCGCGTCACCACCGGAAATCATGCGCTTGATGCCGATCACCACCGGATACATGTTTTCTTCTGTCGTCACCAGCAGCGGCCACAGGTATTGGTTCCAGCCATAGATGAACTGAATGACGAACAAGGCCGCTATCGACGTGGAAGACAGTGGCACCAGCACATCCTTGAAGAAACGCATCGGGCCGGCACCATCAATGCGGGCGGCCTCAACCAGCTCGTCCGGCACCGTCAGAAAGAATTGCCGGAACAAAAACGTGGCCGTGGCAGATGCAATCAGCGGAACCGTCAGCCCCGCATACGTGTTGAGCATGCCCAGGCTGGAAATCACCTGATAGGTGGGCAGTATCCGCACTTCGACTGGAAGCATCAGGGTGATGAAGATCGCCCAGAAGAAAAACATGCGAAACGGAAACCTGAAATAGACAATTGCAAACGCCGACAGCAGCGAAATCGCGATTTTCCCAATGGCAATGACCAGTGCGGTAATCAGGCTCACCATCATCATGCGGCCCACCGGGGCATTGGAGCCAAAGTTGCTGCCCGAGCCGTTCCACGCCGCCGTGTAGTTTTCGACCATGTGAGAGCCCGGTAGCATCGGCATGGGCGCCTGAATGATGTCACTCACGGTATGAGTGGACGCGACAAATGTCAGGTACAACGGAAACGCAACCGTCAGCACGCCCAATATCAGGACGCCGTGCGAGAAGGCGGTAAGCCAGGGGCGGCGTTCTACCATGACCGGCCCATCTCAGTAGTTCACTTTCTTCTCGACAAACCGGAACTGGATTACGGTGAGCGCTACAACTATCACCATAAGCACGACGGACTGCGCGGCCGAACTTCCGAGGTCAAGCGCCTTGAAGCCGTCGTAGTAAACCTTGTAGACCAGAATGGAGGTTTCCTTGCCCGGGCCGCCTTGTGTGGCGGCATCGATGATGCCGAATGTGTCGAAAAACGCATAGACGATGTTGATGACGAGCAAGAAAAACGTTGTGGGCGACAGCAGCGGAAAAACAATGGTCCAGAAGCGCCGCCAGGGCCGCGCTCCATCAATCGCGGCCGCTTCAATCAGCGACTTGGGAATGCTTTGAAGCCCAGCCAGAAAGAACAGGAAATTGTAAGAAATCTGCTTCCAGACGGCTGCCATCACCACCAGCGTCATCGCGTGGTTTCCGTTTAGCAGGTGGTTCCAGTCGATACCGGCGGCGCGAATCCAGTAAGACACCACACCCACGCTGGGCGCAAACATGAACAGCCACAACACACCAGCTACCGCCGGCGCGACCGCATAAGGCCAGATCAACAACGTTTTGTAAGCCAGTGCACCCTTGATGATGCGATCGGCAAACACGGCAAGAACCAGTGAAATGGCAAGACCCAGAACGGCCACCAAGCTAGAAAACAAGGCCGTTGTGTAAAAAGACGCGAGATAGGTTGGGTCGTTCCAGAGGTTGCGAAAGTTGTCCAGACCGACCCATTCGACCGACGTTCCGAAGGCGTCAGACTGCTGGAAAGACTGAATCAGCGCTTGAGCCGCCGGCCAAAAGAAAAACACCCCGATCACAAGGACCTGGGGTGCAATCAGGACCCAGGGTAACCAGGC
>JAHEBY010000192.1 GCA_024642025.1 Comamonadaceae bacterium
CGCCAAAAGGCCGGGGTAGCCCTCCAGCGCAACCCGGCGTGGGTCGCCGGGGTGAATTCCCGGCAAGTGAACGCCCGACGCCACAACCCGCGGCACCCCAGCATGCAGCATGTAGGCAACCGGGGGGTTAACCCACTTCATGGAGGGGCTGGAACCGGCGGGCAGGTCCGTAGCGCGATGGGCAAACTTGCGGCCGAGAGGCCTGGCATTGCAAAAGGCAGAAAAGGTGGCGCGAATGTCGGCACGGCTCAAACCGGCGAAGTGCTCCATGCACGCCGCCCAAGTGGTGGGCCAGCCCAGTGTTTGCACCAATTCCCGCGGCAGGCCAAAGGGCAGGTCCATGACGGCGAGCCAGTCGTCATGTGCGCGCAACCAGTCGTCAAAAGCATCCAGAGTCGTCAGACGCTCCAGCCTTGACAGCTGGACCCGCTTGTTTTGCAGGCTCCCAAGTGCGAGAACGATGGGCTTTTTGGTGGTCGGGCTGCTGCTGAAGTCGCAACCGACCAGCACGGTCATGACAAAGCCTAGGCGCGGCCGATGATGGACGCTGTGGCCATCAGCTCTTCCAGCAGCGCAAGCGACACGCGGCCCGACACGGCGTAGGGGTCCAGCTCGGGCTTTTCTGCGTATTTGAGCAATATGGACGTGTTGATCTTGGACATGTTGACTTGCCCCATGGTCCATCCGCCAAAACGCCGCTCGGCAATTTCTTCGTAATGCAACAGCACCACGTCCTTGTGGCGCGCGTCTTTCTGGATGTGCCCATACAACTCGCTCACCGCCATGCGACCGCCCTCGATCGCCTGAAGGAAGATGCCCCCGCCGTAGCAAAGAATGCCAGTGATGCCGCACGCCGGGTTGGATTGGCGTGATTGCGACAGGATGGCCTCAATCGCCTCGGCGGATTTGTCGATTGCACGGCTTGCGTATAAAAGGCGTACCAGCATGGCGTTACCCTCTTCCGGGAATCAGTGACAGAAACTCTCGGCGCAGGTTGGGGTCTTTCAGGAACGTACCGCGCATGACGGAGTTGATCATTTTGCTGTCCATGTCTTTCACGCCGCGCCAGGCCATGCAATAGTGGCTGGCTTCCATCACGATGGCCAGGCCGTCCGGTTGGGTTTTTTCCTGAATGAGGTCTGCCAGCTGAACCACGGCTTCCTCCTGAATTTGCGGGCGGCCCATGATCCATTCAGCCAGACGCGCGTACTTTGAAAGGCCAATTACGTTGGTGTGCTCGTTGGGCAGCACGCCAATCCAGATTTTGCCAATCACCGGGCAAAAATGGTGACTGCAGGCGCTGCGCACGGTGATGGGGCCGACGATCATGAGCTCGTTGAGGTGCTCGGCGTTGGGAAATTCGGTGATTTCCGGTGCCTTGACAAAACGACCCCTGAAAACCTCGTTCACATACATCTTGGCCACGCGGCGCGCCGTGTTGTCGGTGTTGTGATCGCGCTCTGTGTCAATGACCAGGCTGCTCAGCACGCCTTTCATTTTTTCTTCAACCTCGTCGAGCAGCTTTTCCAGTTCACCGGGCTCAATGAAATCGGCAATGTTGTCATTGGCATTGAAGCGTTTGCGCGAGGCAACCAGACGCTGGCGTATCTTTACAGACACAGGCGTGCCAATGTCTTCAACAGGTGGTGTCATGGACTTGGGAGTTTTCATTAACATGACGGCATGTTACCAGTGATTGATTTGTAGGGTTTTTCCATCTTAGCCCCCGCCAGGCATGCGAAAGTAGCTACTATTTTTGTAGCTTTGACTAGTATCGCTTGCCGGTCAGAAACAGTGCCAGCCGCATCAGGCCAAAGGCCACCCGGTCACGCACCCGCATGCGCCAGGGCCGGTTGGCGTAGTCGGCTGGGTCCACACGGCGCCCGTCCTCGGCAATGGCTCGCTCCAGCCTTGCATGCAGGTCGGCGGCAAACGCAACATCTTCGACCTGAATATTGGCTTCGCGGGCCAAAAGCAGGCTTAACGGGTCCAGGTTGGACGAGCCCACCGTGGCCCAGCGGCCGTCAATAACTGCCACTTTGGCGTGCAGAAAGCTGGTGGAGTACTCTGTAATCTCCACACCGGCGGCCAACAGCAGACCATATACGGGGCGGGCGGCGTGGTATTGCATGAAATACTCATAGCGGCCCTGCAGCAACAGGCGGACGCGAACCCCCCGTTTGGCGGCATGGATCAGGGCTTTGCGCAGCTTGGCGCCGGGGAGGAAATAGGCATTGGCAATGATGATTTCCGTGCGGGCTTCGCCAATGGCCTGTCGATAGCTGCGCTCGATACGGGTCCGATTGCGCAGGTTGTCCCGCAGCACCAATCCCGCACGCGCCCTGGCTTCAGACAGCAGGCCATTTCGCGTAGGCTTCACCTCCGCAGGCAGCGGCGGCTGGATGCCCACTGCAACGACTTCCTGCACGGACTGCCAGGCCGCATGGAGATCCGTCTGGCGCACCGTGCGCCCCACTTCCATGCGCGCCCAAAAAAGCACCAGCGCGTGATGGATATCTTGCACCAGCGGGCCATCGGCGCGCACTGCAAAATCGAATCGGGGCGCCTCCAGCGCGCCGTGGTTGGGGTCGTGCAGGTCGTCCAGCACATTGATGCCACCACAAAAGGCGTGGCGACCATCGACGACACACAGCTTTCGGTGCAGGCGCCGCCAACGGCTGGGAATCAACAAGCCCAGACTACCCAAAGGAGAAAAGATGCGCCACTGCACGCCTGCCGCATCAAAACGTTGAGCCCACTGTGCAGGCAGGTTTGGTGTACCCACGCCGTCCATGACCAAAAAGACCGCCACACTTCGGGTTGCGGCACGCTCCAGCGCCTCTGCCACTCTGGACCCCGCACCCGACAGGTCAAAAATGTAGGTCTCAAGACGCACCTCCTGCTTTGCCTCGTCGATGGCCTGCACCAGCGCCGGAAAGAAATCCCGCCCACCCTCAAGAAGGTCCAGATGGTGACCTCCTGAAAGACCGGACATCAGTAGTCGCCTCGGGATGGAAAGCCAAACTCGGCAATGAGTGGCAGATGATCAGACATCTGCCACCAGATGCGTCCGCGCGGCACATACACGGAGAGTGGCTCCAGCCCTCGGCCAAATACGTGATCCAGCTGCACCAGCGGCAAACGCGCGGGGAACGTTGGATGGCGGGACTTTTGATATGAGGCAAGTCCCACAGGGGCAAAGGCCAAGTGCACCATATTGCCCCAATCGTTGAAATCACCGGCAATGACCAGCGGCGCATCAACCGGAATCTCGCGGGAAATAAAGCGCTGCAACTGCGCGACTTGACGGGCACGACTGGCCTTGATCAAACCCAGGTGCACCACCACGACGTGCACGGATTGGCCCTGCACCAGAACCTCGGCATGCAACAGGCCACGCTGCTCCAGGCGATGGTCTGACATGTCTTCATGCTGGTGCGTAATCACCGGCCATCGTGACAGCATGGCGTTGCCGTGCTCGCCATGGCGGGTGAATGCGTTGGTACGGTAAACCGCTTCGTAGCCCTCAGGGGCCAGAAAGTCTGCCTGCGGCATGTCCGGCCAGCGCGTGAAATACTCTTCGTCGCGGCGATGCACCTTGCGAACCTCCTGCAGGCAAATAATGTCCGCATCAAGCTGCTCCACCGCATGCCCCAGGTTGTGAATCTCCAGACGCCGGTTGGGGCCGAACCCCTGCACACCCTTGTGGATGTTGTAAGTTGCGATCTTCAGCGTGGACATCTTCAGCAACGAAAACGTGGCAGCATCAATATGGCCTCTGCATTGGATGGCGAGAAGCACCGTTCGGCCGCATCACGATACGGCAGCCACACAAAATCGTTGTGTTCATGGGGATTCAGGGTAACAGGTATGCCGCGAGGCACTTCCAGCCCGAACAGGTGCTCGGTGTTGCGCGTCACGCCCGCAGCGTAACGATGCCGCCAGCGCGGATAAATGTCGTATGTGTTCTCAAGCTGCCAGTCGTACAAATTTGCCGCCAGTGGGCTTGAGCGGCCGCAGTCGATGCCCGTTTCCTCACGAATTTCCCGTGAGGCCGTGTCCCTGAAAGTCTCGGCCTGGCTATCCTTGCTGCCGGTTACAGACTGCCAGAATTCTACTGATTCAGGGCCCGTATCAGCACGTCGGATCAGCAATACGTCAAGCGCCGCAGTGTGGATAACCACCAGCACAGACTCCGGTATTTTGAATGTAGGTGGAGCAGTCTTCATGCCGCACCCACGCAGTCAGGTCATGCCTGTTTTGGCAAGTCTACGTTGCGCAGTTTGATATGCAGCTCGCGCAACTGCTTTTCATCGACCATGCTCGGGGCCTGTGTGAGCAAGTCCTGAGCGCGCTGGGTTTTGGGAAACGCAATGACATCGCGGATAGATTCAGCGCCCGTCATCATCGTCACGATCCGGTCCAGACCAAACGCCAAGCCACCATGCGGCGGAGCGCCATATTGCAAGGCATCCAGCAGGAACCCAAACTTGTTCTGGGCTTCCTCCGGCGTAATCTTGAGCGCGTCAAAAACCTTTTGTTGCACGTCGGCGCGGTGAATACGAACGGAGCCGCCACCCATTTCCCAACCGTTGAGCACCATGTCGTAACCCTTGGAAATGCATTTCTCAGGGGCTGTCACCATCCAGTCCTCATGGCCGTCTTTGGGCGCAGTAAAGGGGTGATGGGTAGCGGTGTATCGCTGGGCTTCGTCGTCGAACTCGAACATCGGGAAGTCCACGACCCACATGGGGCGCCAGCCCGCTTCGAACAGGCCATTTTTCTTGCCAAATTCGCTATGACCAATTTTGATGCGCAAAGCCCCAACGGCGTCGTTGACAATTTTGATCTTGTCCGCGCCAAAGAAGATGATGTCTCCATCTTGCGCATCGGTGCGCGCCAGGATTTCGGCAAGTGCTTTGTCGTGAATATTCTTGACGATGGGTGACTGCATGCCATCGCGCCCTTTGGCCCGCTCGTTCACCTTGATATAGGCAAGCCCTTTGGCCCCATAGATTTTGACAAACTCGGTGTAGGCATCGATCTCGCTGCGCGTCAGCCCGCCAGACTCTTTGGCGCCGCCGGGCACGCGAAGCGCCACTACACGACCGTCCTTCATGTTGGCAGCGCCCGAGAAAACCTTGAAGTCCACGTCGACCATCACGTCGGTGACCTCGGTGAACTCCAGTTTCACCCGCAAGTCGGGCTTGTCTGACCCATATCGCTGCATGGCTTCCGAATACGGCATCACCGGGAAATCACCCAGATCAACATTCATCGTGTTCATGAATACCGTTTTGATCATGCCCTGGAACATGTCACGAATTTCTTCCTCGGTCAGGAAGGAAGTCTCGATGTCGATCTGCGTGAACTCCGGTTGCCGGTCGGCCCGCAAGTCCTCGTCGCGGAAACACTTGGTGATTTGGTAGTAGCGGTCGTACCCAGCAACCATCAGCAGCTGTTTGAATAGCTGGGGGCTTTGCGGTAATGCGAAGAAATGGCCGTCGTGCACGCGACTGGGCACCAGATAGTCGCGAGCGCCCTCAGGTGTTGACTTGCCCAGCATAGGCGTTTCGATATCAA
>JAHEBY010000193.1 GCA_024642025.1 Comamonadaceae bacterium
GAACCGCCTCCAGGGCAGCCAGAGCCTTCGCCTGTGCAGCAGCGCCTGACATGGGGCTATGGGCACGCAGCGTTTCCGCAATCTGATCGCCGATGGTCATAACGGGATTTAATGAAAACTTTGGGTCCTGCAACACCATCGCAATACGTCCTCCCCGCATCTCCCGTCTCTGCCTGGGCGAACAGCTCAGCAGGTCGGTACCATGAAATGCCATCCTTTTGGCGGTGACCAGACCCTCAGGCGCGGTCAACCCCAGAATCGCTCGGCCAATCTGTGATTTCCCCGAGCCTGACTCGCCCACAATACCTAGCCTTTCGCGCCCCAGGTCAAACGAGACACCACGCACCGCCTCGAATCTACCACCGTCACGGCTGGGGAACGAAACGCGCAGGCCTTCCACCTGCAGCACGGGTCCAGGTTCAGCAACGGTCATTTCACGCCTTTCGGGTCGAGCGCATCACGCAGACCGTCCCCCAGCAAATTGAACGCAAGACTCACCAGAAAAATGGCTGCGCCGGGAGCGGCGGCCACCCACCATTGGTCCAGCACGTACAAGCGGCCATTGGCAATCAGTGCACCCCATTCGGGCATGGGCGGTTGAGCACCTAGCCCAAGAAAACCAAGGCCGGCGGCGGTGAGAATAATCCCGGCCATATCCAGCGTGACACGCACAATTACCGACGACAGGCACAGCGGCATGATGTGTCGCAAAACGATGCGCCAGGGCGAAGCGCCAATCAGCTGCACCGCGGCGATGTAGTCCGCCTGGCGAATGGTGAGCGTTTCGGCTCGGGCAATGCGTGCATAGGGCGGCCAGGATGTGATGGCAATCGCAATTACCGCGTTCTCGATGCCAGGGCCGAGCGCCGCGACAAACGCCAGGGCCAGAATTAGGCGGGGAAAGGCCAGAAAGATGTCAGTAATGCGCATAAGCGCCGCGTCGAGCCAGCCGCCGGCATACCCTGCCACCGTTCCAACCACCAGCCCTATCGGTGCGGCCAGCATCGCGACCAAGGCCACCACATACAGCGTAACGCGCGAACCATGGATGATGCGCGACAGAATATCGCGCCCCTGGTCATCGGTACCAAACCAGTGTGCCGAAGAAGGCGGAAGCAGGCGCGTAGTGCGCAGATCGCCGATGTAGGGCGAGTAAGGCGCCAGCAAGTCAGCGAAAATAGCTACCAGCGCCAACACCATGACAATGCCAAGTCCGAGCATTGCGAGTCGGTTGTGCGCGAATGTGCGCCAGGCGCTGTAAGCTCGGCCAAGCGACGCCTGGCGCCGAGACTGCGGTCGTTCAGACATCAGCCAGTCCTGCAGGCTCTCCTTGGGCGCGGACAAGTCGGCCCGAATCATCGTGTACGGGTGCGTGGGTCGAGCACTTTGTAAAGCAGGTCCGTCAGCAGGTTCAGTCCGATGAAGATGGAGCCCACCACAATGGTGCCACCCAACACAGCATTCATGTCGGCATTCTGAAGCGAATTGGTGATGTAAAGGCCCAGTCCTGGCCAGGCGAATACGGTTTCTGTAAGCACAGACCCTTCCAGCAGCCCGGCATACGACAAGGCCACAACAGTCACCAGCGGCACCATCGCATTGCGCAACGCGTGGCGCCAGATGATGCGGGTCTCTGAAAGGCCTTTCGCGCGGGCGGCGATCACATATTCCTGAGCCAGCTCGTTGAGCATGAACGCGCGAGTCATACGGCTGATGTAAGCAAGTGAGAAGTAGCCCAGCAGGGATGCGGGCAGAATAAGGTGCGCCAGTACATTTCGGAATGCATCCCACTGGCCCTGGCGCGCCGTGTCGAGCAACAGAAAGCCGCTATCCAGCGTAACGGAATACTCGTAACTGACATCAAGCCGCCCCGGCCCAGCAATCCACCCGAGCTTGGCATAGAAAAGCACCAGCCCCATCAGGCCCAGCCAGAAAATCGGCACCGAATAGCCGATCAACCCCATCACCCGCACTATCTGGTCGACCATGCCACCGCGCCGAACCGCCGCCCACACACCCAGCGGAATGCCGAACCCGGCGCCGATGATGATGCCCAGCGTGGCCAGTTCAATGGTGGCCGGAAAGGTACGCTTGATGTCAGTCATCACCGGGTTGGACGTCAGAACAGAGGTACCGAAATCGCCCGTCATGATTTTCCGCAGGTATATGCCGAACTGAGTGTACAGAGGCTTGTTCAACCCCATTTCCTCGCGCACCCGCGCAATCACATGCTCGGGTGCGCGGTCGCCCACGATGGCCAGCACAGGGTCAATCGGCATCACGCGGCCAATGAAGAACGTCACCGCAAGCAGGCCCAGATAGGTCAGGATGATGACCCCGAGAAAGTTGGTGACGGTCGTGAGCACCCTCGCGAAACGGGGGCCGCCCGCCTTCGCGGGCGACGAATGGACGTCAGCGTTCAAACCGGACCCGCTTTTGCGACGTTACTTGCTGACCTTAAACATGTAGGTCGAGTCAGAAGTGGGCCCAAGCTTCAAGCCTTGAACATCGCTGCGCATAGCCGCCACCTCAGTTTGCTGAAAGATCACGACAAACGGGCTGCTTTTGCGAAACTCCGCCTGCATCTCTTCGTACATACCCTTGCGCTTGCCCGAATCACGCTCCAGGACGGCCGCGTCTGCTTTCTTTGTAAGTTCAGGAATGTCCCAGGCGTTGCGCCATGCAAGAGGCTTGGACTTGGCGTTATCCGAGTTGTCCGGGTTTCTGGCAAAGGTGTCAGCATTGGTATGAGGGTCCCAATAGTCGGCGCCCCATTGGCCGATATACATATCGTGTGTGCGCGCCCGATACTTCGTGAGAGTCTGCTTGCCGTCCCCGGGCAAAATTTCAATGTCTATGCCGGCGCGCTTTGCCGTCTGCTGAAAGGCCTCAGTGATGCCTTGAACCGGTTGAGTGGTGCGCATATCGATAGTGACTTTGAATCCATTGGGCAAACCCGCCTTGGCCAGCAGTGCCTTGGCTTTGTCTACGTCCAGTTTGTATGGGTTCACGGTGCTGGCGCCAAGCAAACCGACGGGCAGGAAGTTCTGGTGGACTACACCAATGTTTTTGATCAGCGTGTCGCCGATGGCGCCATAGTCCACCAGCCATTTCAAGGCTTCGCGCACTTCCGGTTTGGCGAGGTTAGGATTTTTCTGGTTCAAACCGATGTAGTAAACCGTGCCTTTGGCGGTCGCCGTTGTCTTGATGTCTTTGTTGGCCTCAAGCGCTTTGAGATCTTCCGGAGACAGGTTGCGGGCGATATCAATGTCGCCCTTTTCCAGCTGCAAGCGCTGCGACGAGGCTTCCTTGACGTGGCGATAAATTACACGAACCAGTTTGGCCTTGTCGCCGTAGTAGTTGTCGTTGCGCTCCAGTGCAACAATCTCGTTAGCGCGCCACTCGCGCAACTTCATCGGGCCCGAGCCCGCAAAATTGGTCTTTAGCCAGCCATAACCCATGTCGCCGCCCGTTTCTTTGGTCATCACTAGCTTCTTGTCGATGATGGCAGCAATATTGGCAGTCAAACAGTTGTAGACAAACGTGGGCGCATAAGCCTTGTCGGTTTCAAACGTCAAGGTCAACGGGCCGGTCTGTTTGATTTTGTCTTTCACGTTATCTTTGTTAAACCCGAACTGGGTCAGAATGAATGCGGGTGTTTTGTCGAGCAACACCGCGCGCTGCAAGGAAAACACAACATCTTCCGCCGTGAGCGCATTGCCTGATGCAAATTTGAGACCTGGCTTGACCTCAAAACTATAAGTCTTGCCATCGGCCGAGACTGACCAGGACTTGGCAATATCAGCGACCAGTTTTGAAGGATCGTTCACGTCAAAACGAATCAGACGATCATAGGTGTTGCCCATGATTTCGCCCGCCGAGATTTCAAACGCCTCGCCAGGATCCATGGTAATGATGTCGTCAATTGCCCACGCCACCACCAACGTGTCTTTCGGCGTGACGGCCGACGCTGAGGTGATGCCATACAGGCTCAATGCGAGAGAACAGACTGTGGTAATGCCTAGGGCCCTGCGGGTGAATGGAGGTACGCTAACTTTCATACAAATACCCTTTAAGTGAACGCCAGAATGGGGCGGAGTTGCGACAAGACAGATCAAGCAAGTTTCGTGCTCACACTTAACCTACTGAGTGCAAGCCCGACTTTAGGCCTCTTTGAGCCCGCCGGACTACAGGGTAAAACCTAGCCTGGGCTTGGACGCATGGGGTCCAGATCACCCAGCGAGGCGCTGGCAATGAGCGGGTAAGTGTTTCCGTCTTTCAGGGAATAGTGCCACCACTCGTGCGCAATGTGCCTGAACCCCGCGAGCTCCATGATGCTCAGCAACAGTTGGCGGTTTGCTTGCGCGGCAACAGAGACACGATCGCAATAATGATGGGAGAGTGTCGTCATGTCGTCAAAGGGTGTGCCCATGTCGAGCTCAGCGCCTGTCTGGTCGACCAGGGTCAGGTCGATCGCAGTGCCTCGGGTATGGTTCGAGCCGATGCGGGGGTCGGCGACGTAGGTCTTGTCGGGGGCGGCATCCCACAAAATAACTTGGGCCTCATGCGGACGGAATGCGTCGAAAATCTTGATCCGGCAATGGTTTTCAACCGCGTGCCGCACTGCCAGCCGCAGGCAGACATCGGCGTCCTTGTGGATCAGACAAAGCGGCCGCTGATATATCTTTTGCCCAGCCACGTTGAACGGCGTGGCGTACGCCAGATCGAGCAGAACGCCATGGGTTTGCTCAGTGACCGGGATCAGCGGATGCATGCACGTACTTATCAAAACCACGCCCAAGCGCCTGATCTCGCACAGAATATGGCGCCGGTCGCATCACGACAAAGAACACTGATGCGCTTCAGGCAGAGGATGATCGCCCCGGCACCGACATGGCTTTTAATATAGCCCGGACGCACAGATATTCGGGTAAAAAAAACGTGAAAAAATCCCTGCTTTTCCAGAATTACTTTTCTGGCGACCAGATGTAAGCAGTCGTTCATCAGCCCCGCTTAGCGGCGAATCTTGCCATCCTCCGTAAGGATGGTCATCTCCACGAATTTCGCGCCGCTGGCCTTTTGCGGGCCAAGATCGATCGTCATGCCGCCGATATTCCACGCCTGAATGGCTTGGGCAGCAGCCAAAAAGCTCTCACGCGTCAAACCCCTGCCCGCCCGCCTCACCGCCTCAACAAACACTTTGGCTGCAACGTAGCCCTCAATCGCCGAATAACTCGGGCTGGCACCATTCGCACCTGACGCCTTAATCGCAGCCAGGTACTCGGCAGCAATGGGCGTCACTGGCGCATAGGGATAGGGCATAACCTGGCTGACCACCACACCACGCGCCAGCGGACCAAGCTCGTCCAGCAATGCCTGAGTACCGACGAATGAAATGTTGTAAAAATTGCCGCTAAATCCGGCCTGCCGGGCAAGTCGTATGAATTTCGCGCAAGCCTTGTAGGCACCGATCTGGACGATGGCTTGTGGCTTGCCCGCCAGGATGGTGGCCACGGCTTTTTCGACCTCAAGCGAATTGCGTTCAACCGTTGCCACCACTGAC
>JAHEBY010000194.1 GCA_024642025.1 Comamonadaceae bacterium
GCTCTCGCCCGTAGTGGTGGCACTGATCTGGAAATGGCTGCTGCAAAGCCAGGGTGTATTCAATGCGGCTCTGGTGGCAGCGGGCGCATCGCCCATTGATTGGCTCACCACATCGTCCTGGGCATTCTTCTGGACTGTTTTTGTGTCGATCTGGGCGCACATGGGTTTTTACACGCTCATTCTGCTGGCTGGTCTGCAGGCAATTCCCAAAGACATGTACGAGGCTGCCGAGATGGACGGTGCCTCGCCGTGGCGCACGCTGCGACGCATTACCTTGCCGCTCTTGATGCCCAACCTGATTGTGGTGCTGGTGCTGGCAATGATCCGCGCCGTGCAAATCTTTGACGAGGTGTTCGTGCTAACGGGCGGCGGCCCAGGGTCGGCTACCACGTTTATCGTGCAGTTCATTTACCAGACTGGTTTTGCCGAGCAGATTCATCTGTACGGGCTGGCAGCGGCTGCATCGCTCATTTTGGCGCTGGGGCTGGTGCTGCTCACGCTGGCGCAATTGCGCCTCACGCGCGCCAACGAATCGGGGCAACGGGCGCGATGAAAGACTTTCTCACCCGCACCCATGGCCGGGGCCACATGGACTGGACCGACTGGCTCAGCTACGGTTACCTGCTGATTGGCCTGTTCACCATGTTTGCGCCGGTTGTGTGGCTGGTGATGTCGTCATTCAAGTCGGAAGCGGCGATCAGCCAGTTCCCGCCGACCTTTTTGCCCTACACGCAAAAGTCGGTGCAGGTGGTTGGGCACGAAAAGCCTCTGCCCTTGTTTCTAACGCGTGACGACAAGGGCGAGGTCAAACCGATGGCGCAAGTGCGGCGCATCGGCATTATGGCCACCATGGTCGACCCGGCCAACCCTGAGCAACAGGTGCGCGTCAACATCAACGACCGCACACCTGTCAACGAACTGCAATTTGCACTGTCCAACTACACAGAGATTTTTGGCAAGTTCAGCTTCGGTCTTTATTTATGGAACAGCGTGTTCATTACCGTGGTGGCCACACTGCTCACGCTCTTGATCAACTCGATGGCGGCGTTTGCGTTGTCAAAATACAAGTTTCGTGGCCAGAAGGCGGTGTTTTTGCTGATCATCGCCACGCTGATGATTCCACCCACCATCATTCTGGTGCCGGTATTCCTGGTGATCAACACCGTAGGTCTGCTGAACAGTCTTTGGGGCGTGATATTACCGGCCATTGCCACGCCCACCGGCGTGTTTTTGCTGCGTCAGTACATGCTGACCATTCCCGACGAGCTGCTTGAGGCGGCCCGCATGGACCACGCCAGCGAATGGCGCATCTACTGGAAGATCATCCTGCCGCTGGCCGCCCCCGCGCTGGCTGTGCTGGCTATTTTCTCGGTGATGTGGCGTTGGAATGACTTTCTGCTACCCTTGATTGTGCTGTCGCGCTCCGAATTTTTCACGCTGCAACTGGCACTCAATGCCTTCCAGGGCGAGCTCAACACCCAGTGGCACTACCTGCTGGCAATGACGGTGATCACGCTGATCCCGATCACGCTGGTATTTGCCTTTTTACAAAAATACATCACCACCGGCATCGCCAGCGCCGGTGTCAAGTAACGCTGCACTGCCTGCTGCCGCACCCCATTTTTTCAGGAACACTGCGTGGCCACTCTAGAACTCGCCAACATCGTCAAATCGTTTGACCAGATCACCATATTGCATGGCATCGATCTCCAGGTGGACGATGGCCAGTTTGTTGTGTTTGTGGGCCCCTCGGGTTGCGGCAAATCCACGCTGTTGCGCGTCATTGCCGGGCTGGAGTCGCCCACCAGTGGCGAGGTGCGCATTGACGGGCAGGCGGTGAATGATGTGTCGGCCGCGCAGCGCGGATGCGCGATGGTGTTTCAGTCGTATGCGCTGTACCCGCACATGAGTGTTTACGACAACATGGCCTTTGGACTTGAGAACGCCGGTGAACCCCGTACGCAGATCGACACCAAGGTGGAGGCCGCCGCGAAACTGTTGCGGCTGGATACGCTGCTGCAACGCAAGCCGACGCAGCTCTCGGGCGGCCAGCGTCAGCGCGTGGCGATTGGCCGTGCCATCGTGCGCGAACCCAAGCTGTTTTTATTTGACGAGCCGTTGTCCAACCTGGACGCCGAGCTGCGGGTGTCGATGCGCGCCGAGATTCGCGATTTGCATGCGCGGCTCAAGGCAACTATGGTGTATGTGACACACGATCAGGTCGAAGCGATGACCATGGCTGACAAGATCGTGGTGCTGCGCGCGGGCAAGGTAGAACAAATCGGCGCACCGCTTGATCTGTACAACCATCCGGTCAACACCTTTGTCGCAGGCTTCATCGGCAGCCCGCGAATGAATTTTTTCCCGGCTGGTCTGATTTCCCGGCAGCCACAGGGGACACACACACTAGGCATCCGACCCGAACATGCCCAGCCAGCCCATGACGGACCGCTCACCATGAACGTCAAGCAGGTCGAGCAACTCGGTGCCAGCAGCCTTCTGCACGGCATGGTTGGCGACAATACTCAATTTGAGTTGATCCTCAGCGGGCAGACACAAATTGGGCCCGGAGACACGGTACGCGTCGCGCTGCCAGAGGACCGCCTCCATCACTTCGACCAGCACGGAGTCCGCCTTTAGCAAATTGCAGATAGAAGAGACCTGATTCATGAAACCGATTGGAAATGCCGTGCTATCTGCGCAAGATGCGCATGGAATTGCGCTCAAGTTGGGCGACGGCTCCACTTTTCGCGTGCAAGCGCTGGAACCATCCTTGTTTCGAGTTACGTTGCGGCCAGCAGACGGTTATAAGGAACCGCGAACCTGGGCAATTGCACCCGGTGCAAACCCGGCCGAAGGCCTGGACGTACCTTGGGAGGGTCGTCTACGCGACGATATCAGTGGATTCAAACAACCCGCCCTTTCAATCGCGGAGAACTGCGGTCGCTTCACCGTAGCATCCGAGGCGCTCCAGGTCACCATCGCCCCAGAACCCCTGGCTCTTCAATGGCATGACGCAAAGGGTCAACCCATCGCAGCAGACCGCGCCACATCGGCATACTTCAAGAGTAGTCGAACCGGTTTTGTGCGGCACTACCTGCAACGCGACCGTACGGAGTTTTATTTCGGTCTGGGTGACAAAACCGGGCCCCTCAATCTTCATGGACGCCGCCTGCGTACGCTGGCGCTCGATTCGCTTGGCTATGACCCGGCAAGCGGCGACCCGCTTTACAAGCACTGGCCCTTCGTCCTGACGCGCTCCCCCAGCGGCCAATGGTACGGAATATATTACGACACGCTCGCCGCCTGTACGTTTGACCTTGGTCTGGAACATGACAACTATCACGACCTGTTCAGGTACGTGGAGATTGATGACGGCGACCTCGATTACTACTTCATGTCTGGGGCAACACCCGCCGATGTGATAGCCCAGTTCGTGCGTCTGATCGGCGGCACCGCACTCCCACCACGGTGGTCGGTTGGCTTCGCACAAACAGCCATGGGCTTGGCTGATGCACCCGACGCACAAAAAAAGTTGGACGGTTTCATTGACCGGGCAGTGGCCGAAGGCGTTCCGGTGTCATCCTTTCACTACGGATCAGGTTATTCGTCTAAGGGCAAACGGCGTTATGTATTTACCTGGAATGCCTCAAAATTCCCTGACCCAAAAGCGCTGAATGCCAAGTTCCACGCCAATGGCATGAATTTGGTGGCAAACCTAAAACCCTGTTTGCTGGACGACCATCCAGCATATGAGGAAGTCGGGAAACTTGGGGGCTTCATCCATAGTGCAGATTCTGGCAAGCCGGTGATCGAGCAGTTTTGGGACGGCGTCGGCGCCCACCTGGATTTCACCAGCCCAGCCGCCATCGCCT
The DNA here is from genome assembly GCA_024642025.1 of Comamonadaceae bacterium. GTDB lineage: Bacteria > Pseudomonadota > Gammaproteobacteria > Burkholderiales > Burkholderiaceae_C > Egaibacter. The sequence goes on from JAHEBY010000194.1 coordinate 3,876, forward strand.
GGTGGCAAAGCGGCTTGCAGGCCAATGTGCTTGATTACGGCATTGACGTCGGATGGAACGACAACAACGAATACGCCATCATGGATGACGATGCCCAATGCGCCGGCTTCGGGTCACCATTGCCCATGCATCGTGCACGCCCGTTGCATGCACTGCTTATGACTCGCGCGACGTATGAGGCCCAGCGGCGCAGCAAACCAGAAGAACCGGTCTACACCATAACCCGCGGCGGCCCGCCAGGTCTTCAACGCTATGCACAAACCTGGTCTGGCGACAACACGACAAGTTGGGAGACCTTGCGCTGGAACATTCGCACGGGCCTTCAAATGAGCCTGTCAGGGATGTTCAATGTGGGGCATGACGTTGGCGGTTTTGCCGGTCCGGTGCCTGATCCTGAGTTGTTTGTCCGCTGGGTTCAGGCCTGCAGCCTCAACCCGCGAATGGTCATGAATTCCTGGAAAACCGACGGCACTGTCAATTTGCCGTGGATGCATGAATCGGTCAAGGCAGAGGTTATTGCCGCCATCCAGTTGCGCTACACGCTGATGCCCTACCTTTGGTCACTGTTCGAGCGAGCAACCGCTCACCACGAACCTATCATCCGACCAACATTCATTAATTTTCCGGATGACGAAGCCTGCTTCGCTGATTGCGATGACTTTATGTTGGGCGACGCCGTGCTGGTCGCACCTGTGGTTGCGTCCGGCGCCACCTCCCGCAAAGTCTATCTGCCCAAGGGGCCAACAGCCTGGCATGACTTTGCCTCAGGCGAGCGTTTCGATGCGGGGCAAACGATCAGCGTTGCGGCGCCGTTGTCCAGACTGCCATTGTTCCTGCGTGCTGGAACAAGCTTGCCATAAACAGACCCTTTTAGCGACCCGGTAGGCTAGGGAAGGTCTTTGCCAATCACCCAATTCCGGACGGGCACAGCAATGGGGTTTGTCCTATTCGGGGGGATGGAGAATATGGTCGACGAGGCTATGCTCGCAGACTTTGAAGATAGTGTAGAAGAACATTGCCAGAACCAGTGTGGCCAGCAACTCCAGCAACTGCCACAACGAGCTGCTTGCCAACGCCATCAGGCCCTGATGGGTCAGCATGTCCCAATTCGAGCTGAACATGCTAAAAATATTCAAGGTGCCTGCACCAAACAGCCCAAAACTGGTACACATGACGACAAAGGTCAACCAGGCTCGAGCGAGCACCAGGCGACGAAACAGGGCCACAACGGCTTTCATGCGAGGTCAGCCATTAAACGGACGCAGCAGCCCCTCTGCGGACAATCCTTAAATGATGCGAGCATCGGCATGAAAAGGTTGCGCGCCACAGGGCGATTCGTAAAAGAAAAAAACGTCAATCTCATGAGTCCGAGTATCCTATCAAAGCTTCAACGTGCTGCAACAGAAAATCAAACTCGCGTTCTCCTGATCGCATTTTCCCGCTGGTGACAAGGCCATTCAAACTCCTGGGGCACCGCTGCCACGAGGCAGACGGCGGTTGCAACGGCGTATATGCAATCAATGAAAAGGGGTGAGCGAGGCAAGTTCTGCTTCCATCCGCTAACGTTCGCGCCTGTGCCCACCAAAGCTCGATGAACGCTGCGGGTCAAAACGTACCGGCGCCAATGAAGCAGCATCAGGTCCTGGGCCTTCGGACAGTCATGGGCTTTGCCACAG
>JAHEBY010000195.1 GCA_024642025.1 Comamonadaceae bacterium
GCGCCCAAAGGCGTGGTGACGGCCCGCCGCTTTGAAGCCATGTTCCATGAGATCTTCAACGAGCCTGATGCCGACGCTGTTTTTGACGAACTACGGCGCTGGCTGGACTTGCGCTTTCCGGCTCGCGTGCCGGTGGCCAGCACGCTTCAACGCGCCAACGCCCGGTAAGCCCCGGCATCCCCGAGTAAGGCGCCAGATCAGGAGTTGCCGGGCCGTACGGCGGCCTGTGGCGCGGGCCGCATTATCAGCCACACGATGGCAGCCCCAGTCAACGCAACCGGCAACAACGAGCCCACATTGAGCAGCATCCAGCCGCTGCTGGTGACCAGCACGCCCGAGGCAAAAGAGCTCACGGCCAGCGTGGCAAACACAAAGAAATTCAGGGCGCCTTGCGCCCGGTCTTTCTCGGCTGGTGTATAGGTCTGCAGCGACAGCGTGGTGCTGCCGGTAAACAGGAAATTCCAGCCTACGCCCAGCAGGAACAGGGCCGCCAGAAATTGATGCAGGTCCACGCCGGTCAGGGCGATGGCGATGCACAGCGCGTTGAGCAACACACCGACGCCCATGATGGGCAACGCGCCAAAACGCCGGATCAGGTGCCCGGTAAAGAAGCCCGGCGCAAACATGCCCAGCACGTGCCACTCCAGCACCAGCGCGGCGGCAGAAAACGGGTGCTTGCATTGCGCCATGGCAATCGGCGTGGCGGCCATCAGCAGGTTCATCACGCCGTAACCGAGCGCGCCGGCCACTGCCGCCACGATGAACATCGGCTGGCGCATGATCTCACCCAGCGGCCGGCCACCCTCGCCCGCTTTGGGCGGCAATGTCGGCGGGAATGTCACAAACCCCAGCACCAGCATGGACACCAGCGCCACCACCGCCAGCGCCAGGTAGGCGCCGGCAAATGGCGCGTCCAGCAGCGAGCGCGTCTGCGCGGCCAGATTGGGGCCGAGCACGGCGCCAATCAGACCGCCGGCCATCACCAGCGATATGGCTTTTTCGCGCCAGGCCGGCTCGCTGAGCTCGGCGGCGGCAAACCGGTAGAGGCCCGCGTTGGCGTTGTAATACCCTGCCACCACGGTCGCAGTGCACAGAAGCCAGAACTCCTTGTGGATCGCGGCATAGGCGCACAACAGCGCCGAGCCAAACGCCACGGCCAGCCCCAGCTGGAAGGACACCTTGCGCCCAAACCGCTGCTGCGTTTTAGCCACCAGCCCCGTGGATAGCGCACCGCCCACCACGTAGCCCATGACGGGCAAAGTCGCCATCCAGCCAAACGGCGCCAGGCTCAGGCCCACCAGGCCGTTGATGGCAATGAAAGTGACGTTGTTGGTGAGGAAAAGGCCCTGGCAGATGGCCAGGAGCCAGAGGTTTTTGTTCATGTCAGAGTGCAGGGGCGGGGGCTGTAGCGTATGCAGGTACGGGTATAGGTGTTTATGCCATCAGTGTAAGGGCTGCCAGTGCGGCAGTTTCAGCGCGCAAGACGCGTGCCCCCAATGACACGCCCTCAAACCCGGCCGCTCTTGCGGCGTCTTCTTCCGCTATGGCAAGTCCGCCTTCCGGGCCGCAAAGAAAGGTGACGCCTGCGTTGTCGGCTTCAGTTGCTCCATGGCGCAATGGACGGGCACCCGCTCGCAGCGACAGCAGGAGCCGGGTATGAGCGCCAGCGGGCCCGGCTGCGAATTGTTTGAGCCATGGGCTCAAGCCCAAGACCGGGTGCACCACGGGCACGCGATTTCGCCCACATTGCTCCGCAGCCGCCACGGCCACGCTTTGCCAGTGCGCGACCTTCTTGGCAGCGCGCTCAGCGTCCAGACGGACGACCGTGCGCTCAGTAACGAGCGGCTGAATGCTGGCGACGCCCAGCTCAGTCGCTTTCTCGACCAGCCAATCCATGCGTTCGTTGGCTGGCATGCCGATCGCCAAATGCACCGCGCGAAGCGTTTCGCGCTCAATGGCATGAAGGGCGCCGACCATAACGATCACATGGTTGCGGCCCATTTCAGCCACTGTGGCTGTGTATTCACCGCCTTCGCCGTTGAACAGCGTTACCGCATCGCCCGGCTGCAGCCGAAGCACCTGCACGTGACGGGCCGGACCGGACGGCAGCGTGAGCGGCTCGCCAGGCATCAGGCTGCAGGGGCAGAACAGGCGCGGCATAGGGTCAGTGCGCTATATAATAAATAGCTATCAACGAATGACTGACGGGGGCTAGAGGCCTATTTTCCATAATCCCTGGCTCTTTTACATTGCGTTTGAGGGCCATGAACGTGCGATGGCATGCGACGGCTGCGCCTTTGATCACGTGTCACATCCGGCCATACGCAAAGCCGCTGACGGGCGTGGTGCCCTCAACCCGGTCGATCAGCCGCAACAAGGGTTTGAGCTCGCGGTACCGCCCTGCCGTGGCGCGTATGTATTCGATGAAGCGGGGTGCGTCGGCCAGATATTGCGGCTTGCCATCGCGGAGCGTCAGGCGGGCAAATATGCCGGCCACCTTGAGGTGGCGCTGGATACCCATCCACTCCACGCCCCGGTAAAACGCGCCGAAATCGTCGCCAACCGGCAGGCCCGCCTTGCGCGCCTGCTCCCAGTAGCGCACGGTGACGTCCAGCACAAAGTCCTCTTCCCAGGTCAGAAACGCATCGCGCATCAGGCTGGCAACGTCGTAGGTGATGGGGCCATAAACCGCGTCCTGAAAGTCCAGCACGCCAAGTGACGGTGCCGGCGCAGTCGGCGAAACAGCAAGCCTGGGGGCCAGATTTTCCCGCTGGGCCGCCCCAAGGGAAAATGCGACCCCCTTGGGGGGCAGCGCAGTACGCGAAGCGACAAGCGTGGGGGCCATATCCCCCACCATCAGGTTTCGTGGCATGAAATCGCGGTGCACATACACGCTGGGCCATGCCAGGCACTGGCCGACGATGGCAGTAAACGCGTCATCCAGTGTGCGCTGCATGGCGTCGTCGATTGCGATACCCCGGTGGCGGCCAAGGTACCACTCGGGGAACAGACCCAGCTCGCGGCGCATCAGGACTTCGTTGTACGGCGGCAAAACGCCAGGTTTTGAGGCCAGCTGCCACTGGATGAGGGCATCGACGGCCTGCAAGTAAAGCGGCAGGTTGGCGCCGGGATTTGTCCGGTCAATAAGCTGCATCATCGTGTGGTTGCCCAGATCGTCGAGCAACATGAAGCCCCGCGCCTCGTCCCAGGCCAGCACCTCGGGCACATGGAGCCCGGCATCCCTCATCAAGCGGGCCACTTTGACAAAAGGTGCGCAGTCTTCCTTGTCGGGCGGCGCGTCCATGATGATGAAGCTGGCCCCATCGTCAAGCTGTCCGACCCTGAAATAGCGCCTGAAACTGGCGTCTGCCGACGCCAGTTTGAGCGTTCCGGGCGCAAGGCGGTGCCTGGGCGATACCGCCGCCAGCCATTGGCTAAAGGCGCTGTGTCGCTGCGGGTCGGACCAGACGATGGATTCAGAAGACGCGGCCATTTTGGCCTGTGCTGAACCCGTTGCGGGTGGAAGGGGTGGGGCAATGGGCTCGCTCATGGATAATCCATTTTACAAACCTGTCTCGCCCATCGACCTGCCCCTGACAGGCATCGTTTAGAGGGTGGGTCAGGTTTCCCCAATTCACGAATCAGTCACGCTTTTGTCCGCCAACCGCCCGATGCGCTTCCTGACCCCCGTTGCGGACCGATCCCTTGTCGGTGGTAGCGCAAACACCCGCCGCCCGCGCCAGCACCTGCAGGTCTTGACGCCGGTGGCGTTTGCCGTTTGTTGTGTGTTTTTGGGCGCTGGGTCAGTCCGTGGCCAGGGTGTTGAGGATGATGGCATCACACTTACAAGCACCCCATTGCTGCAGGAGCAGCGCGATGCTGCATCGCGCGAAGGCCTGCCCACTTTTTTGCGGGGCGACCGCGCGTCCGGGCGGCCAGACCTCGAGACCACGGTTGAAGGCGATGCCGAACTGCGCCGCGGTGACATGGTCATTCGCGCGGACCGCCTCGAGTATTTTCAGCCCACCGATCAGGCCCGCGCCTCGGGCAACGTCTACATCAACAAGGCGGGCAACGTTTACACGGGTCCGCTGCTGGAACTCAAGATGGATGAGTTCACCGGGTTTTTCAGCCAGCCCAGCTACCGCTTCCTGAAGAATGGCGGTCATGGCGATGCAGAACGAATCGATTTTTTGAGTGAGCAACGCTTTACCATTCGCAAAGTGACTTACACCACCTGCGAGCGCATGCCAGGCATGAGCTGGATGCCCGACTGGGTCTTGCGCGCGGCGAGTGTGGACATCGACAACGAAGCCGAACAGGGTCTGGCACGCGGCGCGCTGCTGACCTTCAAGGGCATACCGCTGTTGCCCATCCCGGTGCTCAGCTTTCCGCTGAGCGACAAGCGAAAATCCGGCGTGCTGCCCCCCACTTTCGGGCTCGATAGTGTCAACGGTGTGGAGGCTACCCTACCCTACTACTGGAACATCGCACCTAACTTTGATGCAACCCTATCGCCCACTTTCATGAGCAAGCGGGGCGTGAATCTGGGTGGCGAGTTTCGATATCTGCAGCCTACCTATTCTGGCAAACTCAACCTTGAACTGTTGCCCAGCGATCAGTTGCGCAAGGATGACCGCTGGGGCTATTCATACCAGCATCAGGGTCGGATTACGGGGGGATGGGCTCCTGCGTCGGGCGTGGGTCTGAGCCTGAACATGAACCGTGTTGGTGACCAGAATTACTGGCGTGACTTCACCGCGTTTCCGTCCGCGCTCACCCAGCGCCTGCTGCCCAATGACCTGAACGTGGACTGGTCTGGCTACGGCTTCAGTAACTCCGTGCGGGTACTCAAGTGGCAGACCATCCAGGATGCGGCTACACCCATTACGCCACCCTACGATCGCCTGCCCCAGATCGCTACGCAATACCAGCGTCTGGGAGTGAGCGGATTTGACTATTCTTTCAACGCCGACTACACACGTTTTTTGGCGAATCGCAGCCTGACCGGTCAACCGAATGCACAGCGAAGTTATGCCTTGGGTCAGGTTAGCCTGCCATTGCAGAGCCCGGGCGCCTATTTAAAGCCCAAAGTGCAGCTGCATGCATCCAGCTACCAGTTTGACGCTCCGCTCTCCAACGGCGCCACGTCAGCCAGTCGCGTGGTACCGACATTTAGCGTGGACAGTGGACTGGTATTTGAGCGTGACGCCAGTTATTTTGGACGGGCCGTCCGCCAGACGCTGGAGCCCAGGGCTTTCTACGTGTACACCCCGTATCGTGACCAGTCGAATCTGCCGGTCTACGACACGGCTGCGACCGAATTCAACTTTGCCAACATTTATTCAGAAAACGCCTTTGTCGGCAACGACCGAATTTCGGACAACAATCTGTTGACGCTGGGCCTTACTTCGCGTCTGCTGGACCCCGACATCGGTGCCGAGGCTGCGCGTTTCGGTATCGCGCAGCGCCTGCGTTTCAAAAACCAGAATGTC
>JAHEBY010000196.1 GCA_024642025.1 Comamonadaceae bacterium
GGTCACGGCGTCACGTTCACACATCTGGTTGGTCGTTTACTTGGTGAGGCCATTCGTGGAGATGCCGAGCGTTTTGGCGCCTTCGCCAGCCTGCCGCACTATCCTTTTCCAGGCGGGCGGCTGTTCCGTGTGCCATTTACCGCGATGGGTGCACTCTGGTACGCGATGCGCGACCGGCTGGGGGTTTAACGACCTTGTCTGCCATGGCCGCCGGGTCAGCCATGGCAGATGCTCGCGCAATCAACTCAGTGTTGTTTGCGGTAGTTCAGGTGTTGGCCAGCGCGTGAGTTCTCGCCCGGCCTGGATGGCACTCTGAAATTGCTCGATGCGGGCTTGCGTGTCTGCCGACGCGGTTATGCCGCTGATTAAAGCCACGCCCGCTGCGCCACATTGCATGGCTTGCGTAGCGCGCTTCGGGTCCATGCCAGCGATACCGACAACTGGCGTAGGCAACAAGTTGCACCAGTAGGCCAGGTTGTCATTGCCTTGGGCGATCCACGGCATGGCCTTGGCTTTTGTTGGGTGAATAGGGCCACAGGCGATGTAGCTCGGGCGCAAGGCCCACGCCCGGCATACTTCCCAAAAAGCATGCGTGCTGATGCCCAGGCGCAGTCCGGCCTGCGCAATGGCTGCCAGATCGGCCGTGGCAAGGTCTTCCTGACCCAGGTGAACGCCGTAGGCCGATTCTTCGATGGCAACCTGCCAGTGATCGTTGATGAACAACTGTGCGCCAACTTCGCGCGCGGCCTGTACGCTGGCTCGCACCTCTTCGCGCAATCCCGGGTGGTGGGCCTCCTTGATGCGCAACTGAACCGTGCGTATACCACCCTGCAACACCCTGTTGACCCATGCAGCACTGTCCACAATCGCATATAGCCCTGGCGAGGCGTCGGTAAGCGCGGCGAACCCGTGCGCAGGCGAGCGCCCGGCGTTGATGCTGTGACAGAAGTGCGGCAAATTTTCGTGGCAACCTGCGAAACCAGACCGCGGCCGCACCGGCCCGGCACCCTGGCCCGCAGTGTATCCGTTGCGCAGGGCGTGTGTGGTCGCCATTTTGGCCAGTATGACGGCTTCGATGGTGACAAAACCCCTGGCCATGGCTGCTGCGGCGCCAGCAGCAAAGACGCAGCCCGTGCCATGGGTGTGTGGCGTGTCTACGCGGGGCAGGCACAGCCAGCCGCTGGCATGCAGCGTGGCCGCATAGTCTTCGCTTCTGGCGCCACCGGCATCCCCGCCGGTGATGACCACCGCCTTGCAGCCCAAGGCAATCAGTGCCTGCGCAGCGTGCTCTACGGTGTGTTGGTCCGTCAGGGGTTTACAGCCCAACAGAGCCGCTGCTTCCTGCCGGTTGGGCGTGATCAGGTCGGCGCGGGGTAGCAGTTCGGTGCGGTAGGCCTCCAGCAAGGACTCGTCCGCAAGCGCTGCGCCCGTGGTGGCGCGCAGTACCGGGTCCACGACCAGGCAAACCCGCGCATCGTTCTCACGCAGACGGTCAATCCATTGCGTCACCACGCGCAAATTGGCGCGGTTACCCAGCATGCCGGTCTTGATGGCCGCGGGCGGCATGTCGTGCGCCAGCGCGGCCAGCTGGGCGTCCAGCATGCTGCTTGCGACCGGTTCGATGCGTTGCACGGCAAGTGAGTTTTGCGCCGTGAGTGCGGCAATGGCGGTGCAGGCATGGGTCCCGAACGCATCAATCGCGCGAAGGTCTGCCTGCAAACCGGCGCCACCGCCGCTGTCCGAGCCCGCCACCGTCCAAACGATGGGGTGCGGCGGTATCAGCAAAGAGTTTGTATTATCTCGAAAACTTATAGTCATTTTGGCACTTAGCCCTCGTCATATATGTGCAAATAGCTATTAAAAAAGGAGCAAATGATGTTCAAAAGAGTTACAGAACAAACGGGCGCCCCGTCACCGGCGTGGTCGGCACGGCCATGTCCTGGCGCGCCATGATGCCGGCCTCAAACGCGAGCCGCCCCGCTTCAATGCCCAGCCTGAACGCGCGTGCCATGGCTACCGGGTCGTGCGCCTGCGCTACCGCAGAGTTGAGCAGCACCGCATCAAAGCCTAGCTCCATCGCCAGCACCGCGTCGTGCGGTGAGCCTATGCCGGCGTCCACGATCAGCGTGACGTCGGGCAGGCGCGCACGCAAGGTACGCAACGCATAAGGGTTGATCAGACCCTGGCCGGAGCCGATGGGCGCGCCCCAGGGCATGAGAATGCGGCAGCCGGCATCCAGCAGGCGCTGGCAGGTCACCAAATCATCGGTGCAATACGGAAAGACCTCAAAGCCAGCGCGCGCCAACTCCGCAGCGGCCTGCACCAGCTCAAACAGATCAGGCTGCAGGGTGTATTCATCACCCACCACTTCAAGCTTGATCCAGTTCGTGCCAAACAGCTCGCGCGCCATGTGCGCCAGCGTGACGGCCTCTCGCGCAGTTCGGCAACCGGCCGTATTGGGCAGCAACCGCGAGCCGGTTTCGCGGATCAGGGCGTGGAAATCGTTCGCGCCAGCGCCCTGGGTGAGCTGGCGCTTCAGGCCGACGGTGACGACTTGCGCCTCGGACGCCGCAACGGCCTGTTGCAGGATATGGGGCGAAGGGTATCCCGCCGTGCCGAGGAAGAAGCGGCTGTGCAGCAGGGTATCTGCAACGATAAAGCTCATGGTGTCATACGCGGAATATGAAGGAACACTCAGCCACCCGTAATGGGCTGAAACGTAAAGACGGCGTCTGCCTCGCGCAGCACGTGATGTGACCGGGATTCGCGGGCGACAAAGTCACCGTTCACGGCCGTGCTCAATCCCTGTGGCTCGTGACCGGTTGTTGCAATCAGCTCGGCCAGCGTCGTGTCGGGCTCTAACTGCAGGGGCGCACCATTGAGCGTGATGTGGATGGGCGTCATGCTGTCAATGCCAAAGGCAACTCCGGCACCGCAGGCGCAATGGGAGCCCCGCAAGCCAGATCGGCCAGTGCCTGTTCCACAAGCGCAGGAGCGACCAGCCAGCCGTGGCGATACAGCCCGTTGATGCGGGTCAACCCCGGGCGATGTTCGACGTGGGGCAGGTTGTCGGGCAACGCCGGGCGCAAGTTGGTTTCGGTGTGGACCATCCGCGCCTCGGCCAGCGCCGGCACCACGCTGTGCGCGGCAGCCAGCAATTCCACCGTGCTGCGCAGCGAAATCGGCGAACGGTCTTCGCTCTCGATCTCGCTCGCTCCCACCACGACAAGGTCGCCCTGGCGTGGCACCAAGTACACGCGATGGCGGGGATGCAGCAGCCTTAGTGGGCGATTCAGCACAACCCCGGGGGCGTGCAGCCAGAGAATTTCGCCACGCACGCCTCGCACGGGCACATCGGGCCGCGCACCGGTGCCGCGCACATCAAACACGTGGTCGAATCGGCCTGTGGCTAGTGTTGACTGCAGGCTACCGGCGCTCATGGCCGTCACCGTGGCGTTCCAGTGCCATTGAACGCCCAAGTCCAGGCCGGTTGCGGCCAGCGCCGTCATGGCCTGCTGCGTGTCAATCTGACCTTCATGGGGCAGCAGCCAGGCATGCGCGGCGCCCTGAATCGCTGGCTCAAGCCCGCGCAAGGCCGTCGACTCCAGCGGCTGTGGGGCATGATCCGCCGGGGCCTTTTTAAGCAGCAGTTCCACCACGCGTTGGGCGGCACCTGCATCGCCTCGATGTGCCAGCAGCAGACTACCGCGCTGCTGCATCTGAACGGGCAGGCTCATTTCCTTGATGATGCCAGGCCACAGTTCGAGAGACCGCAGGCCCAGCGCAAACACATCGCTGTCGGCGCATTCCAGTTCGGCCACCGGGCTGAGCATGCCCGCAGCCGTCCAGCCCGCCGCACCCCTTGCGGCCTCGTTCGTGGCCGGGTCAAAAACCTCTACCCGATGCCCGGCGCGCGCCAGTTCGAGCGCCAACAGGCGCCCGAGGAGGCCTGCTCCGGCAATGCCAATGTGCACGATCAGGCTTTCTGGATCGGGATGTAAATTTCGCCACCGGCCGCACGGAATTCGGCGCTTTTCACAGCCATGCCTGTGGCAATCTCTTCTTCCTGTTTGGCGGTGTATTCGCGCACCTCCTGCGTAATCTTCATCGAGCAGAATTTGGGTCCACACATCGAACAGAAATGCGCCACCTTGGCGCCGTCTGCCGGCAGGGTTTCGTCGTGAAACTCCCGCGCGGTATCGGGGTCGAGTGACAGATTGAACTGGTCCTGCCAGCGAAACTCGAATCGCGCTTTCGACAGCGCCTCATCCCGCGCCCGCGACACCGGGTGCCCCTTGGCAATATCGGCTGCATGCGCTGCAATCTTGTAGGCAATGATGCCGGCTTTCACGTCGTCGCGGTCGGGCAAGCCCAGGTGTTCCTTGGGCGTCACGTAGCACAGCATGGCCGTGCCGTACCAGCCAATCATGGCTGCGCCAATCGCGCTGGAGATATGGTCGTAACCGGGCGAGATGTCGATGGTCAACGGCCCCAGCGTATAGAACGGAGCCTCGCCGCAATGCTTCAACTGCTCTTCCATGTTGGCCTGAATCATGTGCATGGGCACGTGGCCGGGGCCCTCGATCATGGTCTGCACATCGTGCTTCCAGGCGATTTTGGTCAGCTCCCCGAGCGTGCGCAACTCCGCGAACTGCGCTTCGTCATTGGCGTCAGCGCCGCTGCCGGGGCGCAAGCCGTCGCCCAGGGAGAAGCTCACGTCGTAGGCCTTCATGATGTCGCAGATGTCTTCGAAATGCTCATACAAAAAGCTTTCCTTGTGGTGCGAGATGCACCACTTGGCCATGATGGAGCCGCCGCGCGAGACGATGCCCGTCCGCCGTTTGGCCGTCATCGGGATAAAAGGCAGCCGAATGCCGGCATGGATGGTGAAGTAGTCGACGCCCTGCTCGGCTTGCTCGATCAACGTGTCGCGAAAGATCGCCCAGGTGAGGTCTTCGGCCACGCCGCCCACTTTTTCCAGCGCCTGGTAAATCGGCACGGTTCCAATAGGAACCGGCGAGTTTCGAATGATCCAGTCTCGCGTGGTGTGTATGTTTTTGCCTGTGGAGAGGTCCATCACGTTATCGGCACCCCAGCGAATCGCCCAAACCAGCTTTTCCACTTCCTCTTCGATGCTGGAGGTAACAGCCGAGTTGCCGATGTTGGCGTTGATCTTCACCAGAAAGTTGCGACCAATGGCCATTGGTTCAATTTCGGGGTGGTTGATGTTTGCCGGGATGATGGCCCGGCCGCGGGCCACTTCGCTGCGCACAAACTCAGGCGTCATGATCTCGGGAATTTGTGCGCCCATGGGGTTGCCACGCAGGCGGCTGGCGCGCTCCGTGTCTGCCAGATACTCTGCGGCCCATTCGCGTTTGCCGTTCTCGCGGATGGCCACGTATTCCATTTCAGGGGTGACGATGCCTTTGCGGGCATAGTGCATCTGACTCACATTGGTGCCAGACTTGGCCCTGCGCGGCGCGCGTTGCAGAGC
>JAHEBY010000197.1 GCA_024642025.1 Comamonadaceae bacterium
ACTCGCCATCATCTCTATCGCATCGTTGCTGGCAGGCTTTCTGGACTCTATTGTGGGCGGCGGCGGATTGGTAATGGTGCCAGCCCTCTTCGCCACATTTCCGGCGGCCCAGCCTGCCACGCTCCTGGGTACCAACAAAGGGGCGGCCATTTGGGGGACTGGTATCGCCGCTGTGCAATACAGCAGACGCGTGAAACTGAGGTGGCCCGTGCTGTTGCCCGCGGCGGCGCTGGGCTTTGCCGGCTCGCTGGCGGGCGCCTGGACCGTGACCTTGATATCGCCGGATTTCTTACGCAAACTACTGCCCTTCATTCTGCTGGCAATGCTGGCCTATACGTTGGCCAAAAAGCAGCTGGGGCAACACCACGAACCGCGGTTCAATGGGCGCGCCGAAGTGCTGGCCGCGGGCGCGATTGGTCTGGTGCTGGGTTTTTATGACGGCTTTTTTGGGCCCGGCACAGGGAGCCTGTTTGTCTTTCTGCTGGTACGCTGGCTGGGCTACGATTTTTTGAACGCTTCAGCCTCAACCAAAGTGCTGAACAGCGCGACCAATCTGGCGGCGCTGCTGCTCTTCACGATCAAAGGGCATGTGTGGTGGCATTTTGTGGTCGCCCTTGCTGTGGCCAATGTGCTGGGCAGCATGCTGGGCACGCACCTGGCCATGAAGCATGGCACAGGTTTTATTCGCGCAGTGTTTGTACTGGTCGTCAGCGCCCTGATCCTGAAAACGGCTTACGACGCATTCCTGCGCTGAGCCGTGAGCGATTCAGGGCTGCGCGACGGTAACACCTGTTGGCGTAACCCACGGCACCTCAGTCAGACTGCGGGGCTTGCCCATTGGCGTGGTAGCCTGCCCCTGCTGCACGGCGGCCATGTCCGCCTCGTTGGGGTATTGCTTGAGCAGCCAGTAGTCAAACACACGCCTGGCAATGGGCGCCGCATTGGCACCACCGAAGCCAGCGTTTTCCACAATGGCCGCCAGCGCGATGGTGGGATTTTCAGCCGGGGCAAACGCTACATACAGGGCGTGATCGCGCAGATGCTCTTCGATTTTTGCAGCGTTGTATTTTTCATTTTTGGCGAGCGACGCGGCCTGCGCCGTGCCAGTTTTGCCGCCACTGACATACCCGGCGCCTGCAAAGGCCCGTGCTGACGTGCCATCGGTGGTAACCCCCACCATGCCCTTGCGAATCACGGCAATGTTTTCCGGTTTGTACCCCAGGGATTCCGGTTCGGCTGGCGCCACCAGCGTGCGGGCGCGGGTCTCAGAATCTTCGGTGGCAATGATGAGTTGCGGTTTGTGCTTGACGCCGCCATTCATCAACGTTGCCGTTGCCTGCGCCAGCTGCAACATCGTGAAGCTGTTGTAGCCTTGCCCGATGCCCAGCGAGATGGTCTCGCCGGGGTACCATTTCTTCTGATCGGGCCGCTTGTAATAGTCCCGCTTCCACTGCGTGCTGGGCAACACGCCACGCACCTCACCATTGATATCAATGCCCGTGATCTGGCCAAAACCCAGCGGCGCCATGAAGTCATGCATGACGTCAACGCCCAGCTCGTTGGCCAGCGAGTAGAAATAGGCGTTACTGGACTCCACGATGGCCCGGTGCATGTCCATCAAGCCACCGCGCTCGTTTTCAGGGCTGCCAAAACGGTGACCGGCGAACATGTAAAAGCCGGGGTCGTTGATGATGACGCTTGGGCCCCGGGTGCCGGTCTGCAGTGCGGCCATCGCCATGAAAGGCTTGTAGGTGGAACCCGGCGGGTAGGTGCCGCGCAGCGCCCGGTTCAGCAGGGGTTTGTCGATGGATTCATTGAGCGCCTTCCAGCTTTCGGTGTCAATGCCATCGACAAACAGGTTGGGATCAAACGTGGGCTTGCTGACGAAAGCCAGCACCTCGCCCGTTCTGGGGTCCAGCGCCACGAGGGCGCCACGGCGATCGCCGTATAGATCTTCCACCAGCTTCTGCAGGCGGATGTCGATCGACAGCACCACCGTGTTGCCAGGCGTCGAGGGAATGCTGGAAAGTTTTCGCACAGCGCGGCCACCTGCCGAAGTCTCGACCGAGTCCACGCCCGTTATGCCGTGCAGCTGAGCCTCGAAACTCTGCTCGACACCGAGCTTGCCGATGTATTCAGTACCCCGGTAGTTGGCCTCGTCTTCGGACTCTTCAATGCGCTCCTTTTCGGCCTGATTGATGCGTCCGATATAGCCAACCACGTGGCTGGCCAGTTCACCGTAGGGATAGCTTCTGAACAGGCGGGCCTTGACGTCTACACCCGTAAACCGGTAACGCTGCGCGACAAAGCGCGCCACCTCCGCGTCGGTCAGACGGGTTCTAAGCGGCAGCGACTCAAAGCTCTTGGACTCCTCCATCAGCTTTTTGAAACGCCGGCGGTCTCTTGGCGTAATCTCCACCAGCGCCGACAGCTCCTCGATGGTCTGCTCCAGGTCCGGCACCTTGGACGGCATGATTTCCAGCGTGTAGGCGGAGTAATTGCTGGCCAGCACAACGCCGTTGCGATCCAGTATGAGGCCCCGGCTGGGCACAATGGGCACCACGGCTGTCCGGTTGTTTTCGGCCTGCTCCTTCAGGTCGTCATGTCGCAGCACCTGCAGGTAAAAAAGGCGCGAGGCCAGCAGGCCAAAGCACAACGACACCACCACACCGAGCACGAACACCCGCGCCTTGAACCGGAAGAGTTCGACTTCGACGTTGCGCAGCTCAGTCATTACAGCGGTCGGTTTGCGTCAGGATTGGGCGCACGTCGTTGTGGCGCCAGCAGGAGCACACTGACCAGCGGCCAGATCACCGCTTCGATCAGTGGCGCCAAAAACACACCCAGCCCGGGGAAGATTCCGCCACTGATCAGGCGGATCACCAGCTCTATGGCATGCGCCGCGGCAAAAATGGGCAACACCTGAATCGCCTGCGAAGGCACGCTAAACCAGAGCAATCGCCGATGGATGGCAATGGCCAGGAAACTCAACGCGGTATAGGCCAGCGCGTGCTGCCCCAGGAGGCTGGTCTGATGCACGTCCATCATCAGGCCAAAGGCAAATGCGGCGCCCACGCCCACACGTAGCGGCTGATGCACGGTCCAGAACACCAGCACAACGGCCAGCAGGTCAGGCATCCAGGGCGCACGACCCCAAAGTCCCATGTTTTGAGCCATGTTCAGCATCAGCGCCAACATGAGTGACCCCCAGACAAACAGTGGGTTTGCCGGGAGCAACAATTGCTGACCAGGACGCATGATCATTTGGACTTGCCTTTTTTGATCGGCAGCGAAACCACTTCGGGCGCGGGCCGGGCGACAACGGCTTCCGCTGCTATGGGATTCAATACCATTACAAAGCTTGCGCCGTCTACCAGCGCCACCGGCGTGCAATAGATCCGCACAAAGGCAGACTCCAGCCGCCGCTCGACCTTCTCGACACGGGCGACTGGCAATCCAGATGGATACACCCCGTCAACCCCGCTGGTGGTGAGCAGGTCGCCTACCTGCACATCCGCATTGGCCGACATGAATCGCAACTCCAGGGTGCCCGAGTGGGCCGCAGCATCACCAAACGCGACCCCACGCACGCCAGTTCGCACGTTGAGCACCGGTATCGCCTGATCGCGATCAATCAGCAATGTCACCTCACTGACGGCTGGGTAAACGCGCGTCACCTGGCCAAGGACGCCAGATTCATCGAGCACAGGAGAACCCGGGGCTATGCCGTTCACAAGCCCTTTGTCAATGATGACCTTGCGGGTATACGGGTCTGCTGCGTCGTATAACACGATCGCGGCCTGCCCGGGACCTGTGACGCGCTCACGCAATGCCAGCAAACCCCGAAGGCGGGCGTTTTCCAGCATGAGCTGGTCTGACTGACTGGCCCGTTGCGCCATGGCGCCGAGTCTTTTTTGGGCGTCATCCGCGGCCAACTGCGCCGTTCGCAGAGATTCAACATACTTCCCGCCGCCTTGGAACCAAACCAATGGCTGCTGCACCGCCCATTGCACGGGATACAGCGCCGTGGCCAACGCCACGCGCAAGGGCTTGGCCACCTGAAAGCGCATGTCGGCCACCATCAAAAACAGTGCGAGCGCGCTGAAGATCGTGAGTTTGGACAGCGCCGACGGCCCCTGCCTGAAGAAGGGCGGTGGAGTTCTGTCTAGGGTACCGAGTGGCATGTGCCGCTATTGTCCCCCAAGCGCCGCTGCGCCCGGGCGCGCGTTGCGCTTATTCGCTGGTGAAAATGGAACCCAGCCGCTCCATCTGCTCAAGCGCAATGCCGCAACCGCGCACCACACAGGTCAGCGGATCTTCGGCAACCAGCACCGGCAAGCCGGTCTCTTCGGCCAGAAGGCGGTCCAGATCGCGCAGCAAAGCACCGCCTCCGGTGAGCATCATGCCGCGATCGGCAATGTCGGCACCGAGTTCAGGTGGGGTTTGTTCCAGCGCGTTTTTAACCGCAGAGACGATATTGTTCAGTGGGTCGGTCAGTGCTTCCAGAATTTCGTTGCTGGAAATCGTGAAGCTGCGTGGAACGCCCTCGGACAGATTGCGCCCGCGAACTTCCATTTCCTTGACTTCGCTGCCGGGGAAGGCTGAGCCAATCTGCTTTTTAATGGCTTCAGCCGTGGGCTCACCAATAAGCATGCCGTAATTGCGACGGATGTAGTTGATGATGGCTTCGTCGAACTTGTCGCCACCTACGCGCACACTGCCTTTGTAGACCATACCACCCAAGGAAATGACGCCTACCTCGGTGGTGCCGCCACCAATATCCACGACCATGGAGCCACTGGCTTCGCTGACCGGCAATCCGGCACCAATGGCCGCCGCCATGGGTTCTTCAATCAGATACACATCACTGGCACCCGCGCCGAGCGCCGATTCGCGAATGGCGCGCCGCTCAACTTGCGTTGAACCACAAGGCACACAGATGATGATGCGCGGACTGGGCTTGAACACGCCCCGCGGATGCACCATTTTGATGAACTGCTTGAGCATCTGCTCGGTGACTGTAAAGTCAGCGATCACGCCGTCCTTCATGGGACGGATGGCTTCTATGTTGCCGGGTACTTTGCCCAACATGGCTTTGGCTTCACGGCCCACCGCCTGAATCGTTTTTTTGCCTTGGGGACCCCCTTCGTGCCGGATCGCCACCACTGAGGGCTCGTCCAGAACGATACCCTTGTCGCGTACAAAAATCAGGGTGTTGGCTGTGCCCAGGTCAATCGCCAGATCGGTAGAAAAATACCGGCGGAATGTTCCAAACATTAAAATTCCTCTCAGACACGACCCGCGCTTCGGCAGGCCATCGCCATGTTTATCAACTCAAAAGCGTAGGTTTTGCGCCAAAATCCGCACATTTTCGGATACGCCATCAAAGGCGGGATAATAACCCATCCCCTGTGAATAACCTGCCCGGCCTGGCCTGAACGGGCCGGACTTACACCCGGTTTCATCTCCACTTTCACCATGTCCCTGACCGC
>JAHEBY010000198.1 GCA_024642025.1 Comamonadaceae bacterium
ACCGCTACCCACGATCAGCACGCCCTCGTCTCGCAGCGGTGCCAGCGCGCGGCCAAGCGCCAAATGGCGCGCCGGGTCCATGTCGCTCATCAAGGAGAGCTGAATCACGGGTACGTCGGCCTTCGGGTACATCACTGCCATCGGCGAGAACATGCCGTGGTCGTAGCCGCGCCGGGCATCCAGCTTTGCTGGCAGGCCTGCGCCGGCAATCAGGCCACGCACCTGCTCGGCAAGCTCTGGCGCCCCATCAGATGGATAGACCACCTCGTAGGTGTGCGGCGGAAAGCCACCGTAGTCATACAGCATCGGTGGTTTGGGGTTGGCCATCACCGCGAAGGCATCGTCTTCTTCCCAATGGCCCGAAATCATCAGAATCGCCTTGGGGGTGCTGCCCAGTTGACGAGGCATGTCTGCCAGCGATTGCGCCAGTGGCTGAAGCATCTGGCGCATCTCCGGAATCCAGGGCCATGGGCCGCCGCCGTGGGAAATGAAATAAGTTGGAAGCGTCATGTTGCGAGTGTCATGCGTAATCAGGCTGCCAGTTTAGCGATGCTGTTGGCCGCGGTTTGCAAGGCTTCGGCTTTTTTGGCATCACCCATGGCAACCCCTTCGGCACGGATAAAGCGAACGTCGCTGCTGCCCACAAAGTTGAAGATGGCCTTCAAATAGCTCTCCTGATGTTCCAGAGCCTGGCCTTGCTCGGTGGTCGAATATTCACCGCCGCGCGTGGAGACGACGAAAATAGTCTTGGCGCCCGCCAGGCCTTTGGGGCCGGTCTCGGTATACGCGAAGGTGTGGCCTCGCTGGCCAATGCGGTCAATCCAGGCCTTCAGCTGGCTGGGAATGCTGAAGTTGTAGAGCGGTGCGCCCACCACAACCACATCTGCCGATTTGAACTGATCGACCAGCGCTTGCGTGATGGAGTTTTCGCGCTTTTGCGCGTCGCTAGGGTTGGGCATGGGCATGGCAAAGCCTACTGAATCTGAATTCAGGTGGGCTGGCGTGTTGACTGCCAGATCGAGGTATTCAACCGTCGTTTCCGGGTGCGCGCTGACCCACTTGGCTACCGTTTCTTTGGTGAGTTGGCGAGATACCGAATGGGCGCCCAGGATGCTGGAGTCGATGTGCAAGAGTTTCATGGTTTGTTCTCAAATCGGGTGGTTGAAGGATGTCACTATTGTTGTGAGGAATCCAATGTTTGATAAGTCAGCAAAAATGCATTAGATTGTCCTGAATTCAGGACAATAAGGCGGTTATGCAAGACACCAATGACATGTTGTATTTCGCCGAAGTGGCGGAGCGTGGCGGCTTTGCAGCGGCCGGGCGGTATCTGGGTGTGCCCAAGTCCAAGCTGTCGCGGCGGGTAGCGGAGCTGGAGGCGCGGCTGGGCGTGCGCTTGCTGCAGCGCACTACGCGCAAGCTGTCGCTCACTGAGGTGGGCGAGGTCTATTTACGGCATTGCCTGGCGGTGCGCGATGCGGCAGAGGCGGCCCATGAGGCGGTTGAGCAAGTGCAGACCGAGCCACGCGGCACGATTCGCGTGTCGTGCCCTATCACCTTGGCGCAAACCAGCATCGGAGCGCTGGTGCCGTTGTTTATGGCACGGTATCCGCTGGTCAAGGTGGACATGAGGGTGCAAAACCGCCCGGTGGATTTGGTGGAGGAGGGTATAGACGTGGCGCTGCGGGTACGCGCCTCGCCTGACATTTCCGGCAGTTTGGTGGTGAAGCCACTGGCGCGCAGTCAGACCTGTCTGGTGGCCAGCCCGGCGCTTCTAAAGCGACATGGTCCGCGAAATACCGTGCAAGACCTTGAAGCGATGGATGCGGTGGACATGTCCGCCACGGATGGCAAGGCGCAATTGATCCTGATAGGGCCGAGTGGTGAGGCGGTCATTCTGGTGACCAAACCGCGCTACGTGGCGAATGATTTGCTCACTCTCAAATTCGCGATCCTGCAGGGCACCGGCTTTGGGCTGCTTCCTGCGGACCTGTGTGCTACCGAGTTGGCGAACGGTCAATTGCAACTGGTGCTGCCCGGTTGGGCACCTCGCGAAGGCATGTTTCACGCGGTCTTTCCGTCGCGCCGGGGAATGGTGCCTGCCGTGCGGCGGTTTCTGGACTTTCTGGCTGAACACCTTGGCCCGGAAGGCATGCTGCAACCCGGGACGGCTTGACGGTCATGACGGTCTGGGCAGATTTTGCCCCGAACTGGGATGCAGTCATGTGCGCTGGACGTTAAAGCCCGCAGTCTGGATTTGAAATAATGCTATCTATAATGTAGCTATTAACGTATATTCTACGGGGGCTAAGGTCGTATTTTATTAAAAATACAGTCAATTTGTCGATGCGCCAACCCGCGCGATGGCCGTAGACACTCCATGCATTGGATAGACTCTCGTCCAACAGGAGTGATTCATGGCATTGACAGAACAGGCCGTCTTGACCGCGTTACAAAGCGTGCAGGACCCCAATACCGGTAAAGATTTGGTCAGCACCAAGTGCGTACGAAATGTGGTCATTGATGGCACCGATGTATCGTTTGACGTTGAGCTGGGCTACCCCGCAAAGAGTCAAATTCCTGCGCTGCGACAGGCGCTGGTGGCGGCAGCAAAATCTGTGGATGGCGTGGGCAATGTGTCGGCCAATGTGCATACAAAGGTAACGGCGCATGCGGTGCAACGGGGCGTGCAGTTGTTGCCCAATGTGAAGAATATTGTTGCCGTGGCCTCGGGCAAGGGCGGCGTGGGCAAGAGCACGACGGCTGTCAATCTGGCCCTGGCATTGGCGGCAGAGGGCGCGAGTGTGGGCCTGCTGGATGCCGATATTTATGGCCCCAGCGTGCCGATGATGATGGGCATCAGCGGTAAGCCCGACAGTGAAGACGGCAAGACGATGGAGCCTCTGGAAAACCATGGCGTTCAGGTCATGTCAATCGGCTTTCTGGTCGCGCAGGACGAGGCCATGATCTGGCGTGGCCCTATGGCCACACAGGCGCTTGAGCAGTTGCTGCGCCAAACCAACTGGCGGGAACTGGACTATCTGATTGTGGACATGCCACCGGGTACCGGCGACATTCAGCTGACGCTCTCTCAGCGGGTGCCCATGACGGGCGCTGTGGTTGTGACGACCCCGCAGGACATCGCGCTGCTTGATGCACGCAAGGGCATCAAGATGTTTGAAAAGGTGGGCGTGCCCATTTTGGGTATTGTCGAGAACATGGCGGTTCACGTGTGCAGCAACTGTGGCCATGTTGAGCACATTTTTGGCGCCGATGGTGGCAAGAAAATGGCGGCGGAGTATTCCATGGAGTATTTGGGTGCCCTGCCTCTGGATCTGCAAATTCGTCTGCAGGCCGATAGTGGCAAACCTACGGTGATGGCTGATCCTGAGAGCAACGTGGCGGGCATCTACAAAACCATTGCCCGCAAGGTGGCTGTTTCCATTGCCGCCAAAAACAAGGACTTTTCCTCGAAGTTCCCGTCGATCAAAATTTCGAAAGACACTTGACCCACGCGGGTTTTCATAGCGGTTGAGCGGCCACGCATGAACCTTCTGAACTCGCTGAGGTATCTGGTTGCCCTGCAGGAGCAAAAGCATTTTGGTCGCGCCGCAAAAGTCTGCCACATCACCCAACCCGCCCTGTCCAATGCCCTCAGGGCGCTGGAGGCGGAATTTAACGTGGTCATCGTCAAACGTGATCGCAGTTTTGTTGGACTGACGCCAGAGGGTGAGCGTGTATTGGCCACTGCGCACTATATGTTGCGCGAAGAGACGCTGCTCAAGCAAGACCTCCATGGTGCTGACACCCTGCCCGGCGGACCCTTGCGAATCGCCGCCGTACCGACCGCGACGCCGATCGCCGCCAGGTTTGCAGCCATGCTGCAGGCGCTGTATCCGGACATCGTGCCTTCGGTGCTGTCTCTCAGCTCCGACCAGCTCGAAGAAGGCATTGCTGACCTGACGATTGACCTTGCTTTGGGTTATACCGAACGCATGCAAGCACACGGGGCACGCCTCATGGCCTGGCCCCAATATACGGAACACTATTTTCTGGTGCGCAGGGCCGCAAAACTACATCCCAAAGGTTTGCAGATCGGACGGAAAATCAGTTGGAAGGAAGCTGCCAAATTGCCACTGTGTCTGCTGACGGCCAATATGCACAACCGGACCATCGTCGATGCTGCGTTCACGACCGCCGGCGTTACTGTCAGGCCCGTCATCGAGACCAATGCCATTTTGCCCATGGCGCTGAGTGTTGTTGCAGGCAATGTCTGCAGCGTGATGCCGGGCGCCTTGCTGGGCGCCGTTCGTAGCTACCGCGAGCTGGAAGCACTGCCGCTCGTGGGCCCGGATGTGCGAACGCAGATCGGATTCATGTCTCACGCGGCCGCCCGCCCATCGCGCGCGCTGGAGGCAGCATTGGCTCTCGCTCAAGATAGCGCATGGCTTCGTCATGCCGCAGCTCATAGCGGCTTGCTATCCATTTAATTTTTGAATCAATTTAATTTTCAAATAAATTTGACTTCTAACTGTCACGCATTTGATACTGCGGTTGAGCTATAAAGCGTCACTGAGGCCTTTTCCTCAGAAATAAAGGAGACTTGATGTCAAGCGTTGCAAATTCAAATGGGTCCGGATCGGGCTTGCTCGATAAAGAGCGAACCATTGCGGGCCCCGGTTTCAACCGGTGGCTGGTTCCACCCGCTGCACTGGCGATCCATTTGTGTATTGGTATGGCGTATGGCTTTTCGGTCTTCTGGCTGCCGCTTTCCAAGGCACTGGGACTGAAGGAAGCCATCAAATGCGGGCCGGACGTCGGCTTTTTCCAGCAGCTTTTCGTCACCAATTGCGATTGGCAGATTTCAACGCTGGGCTGGATGTACACCCTGTTCTTCGTGTTTCTGGGGTTGGCAGCTGCCATTTGGGGCGGTTGGCTCGAACATGCAGGCCCGCGCAAGGCTGGGGTTGTGGCGGCCATCTTCTGGGGCGGCGGCATGATGATCTCGGCGCTTGGCATTTACCTTCACCAATTCTGGATGATGGTTTTGGGCTCAGGGGTGATCGGCGGCATCGGACTCGGGCTGGGCTATATATCCCCGGTTTCGACGCTGATCAAGTGGTTTCCGGACCGGCGAGGCATGGCGACCGGCATGGCCATCATGGGCTTTGGCGGTGGCGCCATGATTGGTTCGCCGCTGGCTGTTGAACTGATGAAGTACTTTGCCACGCCAACCAGCGTTGGCGCCTGGCAGACCTTTGCGGTGATGGGCGCCTTGTACCTGGTGGCGATGTTGTGTGGCGCCTTTGGCTATCGCGTCCCTGCCTCGGGATGGAAGCCAGCCGGCTGGACACCGCCCGTTGCTGATCAGTCCAAAACGATGATTACCCAGAACCATGTTCACGTGAACAAAATTTGGGGCATTCCACAGTTCTGGCTTCTTTGGACCGTGCTGTGTATGAACGTTTCTGCGGGC
>JAHEBY010000006.1 GCA_024642025.1 Comamonadaceae bacterium
CGGGCGGCACGCCTGGGGGCGTTCCGGTATTCAGCTTTATGGGGCGCGAAGCGATGCACCCGCGCCAGGTGCCGTGCTGGATTACCCACACCAACGAGCGCACACACGAGATCATTCGCAGCGGCTTTGACCGAAGCCCCATGTTCACCGGCCAGATCGATGGCGTGGGGCCACGCTATTGCCCGAGTGTGGAAGACAAGGTCAACCGCTTTGCCGACAAGGCCAGTCACCAGATCTTTCTGGAGCCTGAAGGCCTGACGACGCACGAGTATTACCCCAACGGCATCTCTACCAGTTTGCCGTTTGATATCCAATACGAACTGGTGCGGTCGATGCAAGGGCTGGAAAATGCGCACATTTTGCGGCCTGGCTACGCCATCGAATATGACTACTTTGACCCGACCAGCCTGAAAAGCAGTTTTGAAACGCGCGCCATTGGCGGGTTGTTTTTTGCCGGGCAAATCAACGGCACCACCGGCTACGAAGAGGCGGCTGCTCAGGGTATGTTTGCCGGTATCAACGCGGCTTTGCAGTCTGGTGCCAAAACGCAGTGGCAATCGGAAACCTGGGTGCCGGGGCGCGACCAGGCCTATTTGGGCGTGCTGGTAGACGACCTGATCACCAAAGGCGTGACCGAGCCCTACCGGATGTTCACCAGCCGGGCCGAATACCGACTGCAATTGCGCGAGGACAACGCAGACATGCGGCTCACGGAAGTGGGGCGGCAGTTGGGCCTGGTGGATGATGCGCGATGGGATGCGTTCAGCCGCAAGCGGGACGCTGTTTCACGTGAAACAGAGCGCCTGCGGTCGATT
Organism: Comamonadaceae bacterium; assembly: GCA_024642025.1. GTDB lineage: Bacteria > Pseudomonadota > Gammaproteobacteria > Burkholderiales > Burkholderiaceae_C > Egaibacter. The sequence goes on from JAHEBY010000006.1 coordinate 816, forward strand.
TGGGTGAGCCCGAAAAATCTTGATTCGATCGAGGCAGAGCGTGTTTTGGGCAAGGCACTGGAGCACGAATACAGCTTGGCCGAATTGCTGCGCCGGCCCGACGTGAGCTATGCGGGCTTGATGTCGATGAGCGGCGGACAATATGCGAACGCTTCCCTTGCCGGTGCCGCCGCCGACTCCGAGACTGCGGCCGTGGTGGAGCAAGTGGAAATCTCCGCCAAATACTCCGGCTACATTGACCGTCAGCGCGCTGAGATTGACCGCGCGGCGCACTACGAAAATCTGAAGCTCCCGCTTGATCTGGACTATATGCAGGTTACCGCCTTGTCCATTGAAGCGCGCCAGAAGCTGGCCAAGCACCGGCCCGAGACATTGGGCTTGGCGTCCCGCATATCGGGCATCACGCCCGCCAGCATCTCACTCCTGATGATTCACCTGAAGAAGGGCGGGTTGCGCGGGTTTGGCATTGCGTCACAACCATGAGCAGGTGGAATGAGTGCTGGGCGCTCGCCGTTGCGCTGGGCCGCCGCCTTCTCACACTGTGGTGACCCTCGAAGACCTCCGCGCCCGACTGGTTGACGGCGCCGCCGAGTTGGGTTTGGCACTGACCGAGGTACAAATAAGCCAGCTGCTCGACTACATGGCCTTGCTCCAAAAGTGGAACAAGGTTTACAACCTCACGGCAGTGCGCACCCCGGCAGAGATGCTGACCCACCACCTGCTGGACAGCCTGGCGGTGATTACGCCGTTGCGCAAGCGCCTGGCAAGCGAGCCGTCTTCGCGCTCGCCCGTTCGTTTGCTGGATGTAGGCGCCGGCGCCGGGCTGCCCGGGGTCGTGATAGCCATATGTTGTCCCGACATTCATGTGGACTGCGTGGACACGGTGGCCAAAAAGGCCGCGTTCGTTCAGCAAACTGCAGTCGCGCTGAGGCTCGCAAACCTCCGTGGCCTTCATGCCAGAGTGGAAAGCCTCACCGGCCCTGCTGGCGAGTACGACTTGGTGTGCTCCCGCGCATTTGCATCATTGGCTGATTTCACCAATTGGTCGTCGGGAGCGCTGCAAGAGCAGGGTGTGTGGATGGCCATGAAAGGCAAGCATCCGACGGAAGAGTTGGCCACGCTACCCCCCGAAGTGGATGTGTTTCACGTGGAACCTCTGGTTGTGCCGGGGCTGGATGCTGAGAGGTGCCTGGTTTGGATGCGGTCAAAAGCTGAATCCACCAAAACCTAACGTAAACTCATGTCCTCACTCAAAAAAATCCCCTCATGCTTGGCGTTACCGATTACGGCTCTTTTGTAGCCGCCATCATCCTGTTTTTGCTTATCCCCGGCCCCGGAAATCTGGTGCTGATTACATCAACCGGCAAGGGTGGTGTGCGCGGTGGGCTGGCCGCTGCGCTGGGGGTGATTCTGGGTGATCAGGTCTTGATGTGGATGGCGGTTGCGGGCGTGGCAGCTTTGCTGCACGCTTACCCGGCGGCTTTTAACGGCGTGCAGTGGTTGGGTGCTGCTTACCTTGCCTGGTTGGGCGCAAGAATGCTGTTGGCCAAGCCCGGCGCGGCGCCAGTGTTGCGTATCAAGACCGGGCATTACTTGCGCCAGGCCATGGCCATTACCTTGCTCAACCCCAAGGCCATCGTTTTCTACATGGCGTTTTTTCCGCTGTTTGTAGACCCGGCGCATCATCAGGGGCTGACTACTTTTGCATTCATGGCGGCCACCGTGGCAGCACTCACTTTGGCCTATTGCGTCACGTCGATTTTGCTCACGCATTTTCTGGCGGCGAGGCTACGGGCCAATCCGGTCATTTCGCAAGGCTTGCAAAAGCTCGCCGGTGTTTTTCTGATCGGTTTTGGCGTCAAGCTGGCGTTGTCGCGCTGATCTCCAGTGCAAAACGAGAAAACAGGAATCACCCCGTGGCCAAAATATTTTGTGTAGCCAATCAAAAGGGTGGGGTGGGCAAGACCACCACCACCGTCAATCTGGCTGCCGGTCTGGCCAAGGTGGGGCAGCGCGTGCTGATGGTCGATCTGGATCCGCAGGGCAATGCCACCATGGGCTCGGGTATCGACAAGCGCCAACTGGAGATGAGTATTTACGATGTGCTGCTGGAATCTGCATCGGTTGCAGAGGCCCGCGTCACCAGTCCCAAACTGGTGGCGGCAGACTGCAGCTACGACATACTGGGCGCCAGCCGCGAACTGGCTGGGGCAGAGGTGGAGCTGGTGGGTTTGGAGCGACGCGAAAAGCGCCTCAAGATGGCGCTGGAGCAGGCGACCAACGATTACGACTTTATCCTGATCGATTGCCCACCGAGCCTCTCGATGCTCACGCTTAACGGTCTGTGCAGCGCGCATGGCGTCATCGTGCCTATGCAGTGCGAATATTTCGCGCTCGAAGGCCTGACCGATTTGGTCAACACCATCAAGCAGGTCCACGCCAACCTCAACAAAGACCTGGCCATCATCGGCTTGCTGCGCGTGATGTTTGACCCGCGCATTACGCTGCAGCAGCAAGTGAGCGAGCAGCTCAGCCAGCACTTTGGCGACAAGGTTTTCAACACCGTCATTCCGCGCAATGTGCGCCTGGCCGAGGCGCCGAGTTATGGGCTGCCGGGCGTGGTGTTTGACCCGTCGTCGCGCGGCGCGCAAGCCTTCATTTCGTTTGCCGAGGAAATGGTTGAGCGGATCAAAAAATTGTAGAAACTGGTGTCTTTATAAATATAAAATATGATTTTAGCCCTCGTCAAATATAGCTCATTAGCTACTATTTTTATAGTATGCAGGTAAAACCGGCGCCCGTTCTTCTGTTGCCGGGCTGGCAAAATTCCGGACCTCAACACTGGCAAAGCCTGTGGGAGCGCGAGTATGGTTACCTGCGCGTGGACCAGCATGACTGGATGCGCCCGCGCCGTGGTGACTGGATTGCCCGTCTCGAAGAGGTGCTGCTCGAGCAGCCCGAACCCGTCATTCTGGTGGCCCACAGCCTTGGCTGCCATCTTGTGGCGGCGTGGGCCGCACACTCGGGCAACAAGGAGCGGGTGAAGGCGGCCATGCTGGTCGCGCCAGCCGACGTGGAGCGCGACGACATGCGGTCGGTCTTCCCAAGTTGGTCTCCGGTGGTGACGGAGCGTCTCCCATTCAAGAGCCTGCTGCTGGGCAGCCAGAACGACCCCTTTGGGGCGAATGAGTATTCGCAGCGACTCGCCACAGCCTGGGGTTCGGCATTTGTCGATTGTGGCCATGCGGGGCACATCAACGCCGAATCCAACGTCTACACCTGGCCCCAGGGCCATGCCTTGCTGCAGTTGCTGCAGCAACTACCCAAACCGGATTAAGGACAAACACCATGGTCACGAAGAAGCCCAAAGGCCTGGGACGCGGATTGGAGGCCCTGCTCGGCCCCACGGTGTCCGAGAGCGCCAGCGCCACGGCGCGGGCCCAGGCGGCGAGCGAGGCAGAATTGCCATCATCGCTGCAGCTCGAATCGCTGGTGCCTGGCCAATACCAGCCGCGGACCCGCATGGACGAGGGCGCCCTGTATGAGCTGGCCGAATCCATCAAGGCGCAAGGCATCATGCAGCCAATTCTGGTGCGCCGCCTGAGCGATGCCCAGGCTCAGGCGCAACGAACGCAAATGCCCGTGGGTACCGCCGCGCGGGATCAAAATGGCCCACTGTATGAAATTATTGCGGGCGAGCGGCGCTATCGTGCCGCGCGGCTAGCGGGTCTAGACACGGTGCCAGTACTGGTGCGGGATGTTCCCGATGAAGCGGCCGCGGCGATGTCGCTCATTGAAAACATTCAGCGAGAAGATCTGAATCCTCTCGAAGAGGCTCAAGGCTTGCAAAGACTGGTGAAAGAGTTTGGGCTCACCCACGAACTCGCCGCACAGGCTGTTGGCCGTTCGCGTAGCACGGCCAGCAACCTCTTGCGGTTGCTGAATCTGGCCGATCCGGTGCAAACCATGCTGATGGCGGGCGACCTCGATATGGGCCACGCACGTGCCCTGTTGGTGCTGGACCGGGCGACGCAGATCACCGCCGCCACCCAGATTGCAGCCCGCAAAATGTCGGTGCGCGAAGCCGAAACCCTGGTCAAAAAGCTGGGCGCAGAATTCGCGCTCACGTCACCCAAGCCCAAAAAGGAAAAATCGCGCGATCTCAAGCGGGTGGAAGAGGAGCTGTCCGACCTCTTGATGGCCGAGGTGGAAGTACGGGTTAAAAAACGGGTCAAACGGGCCGGGCGCATGGAGGAAATGGGCGAGCTGAGCATCCAGTTTGGCTCGCTCGATGAGCTCAACGGCCTGATCGACAAACTCACCGGCGCCGCCAACCTGGCGTTTCCTGTCTCTACCAACCGGTAAAAGGCAAACTTGGCTGGGCGCCTGATCTGGCCATTGCCAGCGCTGCTGGTTTGGGCGCTTGCGTGGGGCGTTTTCATTTTGCTGCTAAGCGTGGGTGGGTCGGGCGTACTTGCGTTGCTGTTGGCCAGTGTCCTGGGCATGGCTGGTAGCCTGCTAGTGAGCACCAACATGCGACGGCTGATTGTCGCGTTGGGCTTCCCTTTGTCTCTGGCTGCATCGGGCTTGGCACAGGTGCCCGCCTGGGCCTGGCTCCTGCCGCTGGCAGTGCTCCTGGCGCTCTACCCGCTGAACGCCTGGCGCGATGCACCGGTGTTCCCGACGCCAGCCGACGCGTTGCGGGCGCTCGCCCAACATGCCCCACTTACACCCGGCGCGCGGGTCCTCGATGCCGGGTGTGGCTTGGGTGATGGCCTGCTGGCATTGCGCCGAAGTTACCCGAATGTCGAGCTGCACGGGCTGGAGTGGAGCTGGCCGCTGCGCGCCGCCTGTGGGATCCGTTGCCCGTGGGCGCGCGTGCGTCAGGGCGACATCTGGCGCGCAGACTGGAGCCCCTACGCCATGGTTTATGTGTTTCAACGCCCTGAAAGCATGCGTCGGGCCCATGACAAGGCGCTTGCTGAATTGGCAATCGGAAGCTGGCTGGTCAGCCTGGAGTTTGAAGTCGCCGGTGTGGCGCCAACGAGACGACTGCAAGCACCGGATGGCCGATTTGTGTGGTTGTACCGCATTCCATAAATGCTTTTTTGCCGGTGACGGAAACCCGGCATTTCTGCGGTTTGGAGCTCAAAAATCGACGGTAATATTCGGCCAGATTTTTGCGAACCCACGCCATGAATTCAAATCTGTCCCATCCGCCCGCCGACGCGGCGCATTCAGTCGTCGAACCCCGCACACCGATGGCCGCAGCCGCGAACACTGCGACTATACTGATCGCGGACGACCAATTTGCCCGGCGGCGCGCGCTGGCTGCGCTGCTGCGGGATCGTTACGTCATTCAAGAGGCGGGTGATGGCGCAGCCGCCATGCATCTGGCCACGCTGGATTCCCCGCCGGATCTGATTGTTCTAACGGCCGATGTACCGGGGGTTGATGGCTATGCCCTGTGCCGCAGCCTGAAGGCGCTTGCAGTCACCCAGGATATTCCCGTGCTGTTCATACTTTCGGGCCACGACCCGAAACGGGAAGCCCAATGTTTTGAAGTCGGTGGTGCCGATTGTCTGGCCGAGCCGTTTCAGGCGCCCACGGTGCTGGCGCGGGTTGGCCTGCAGGTCTCATTGCTGGCCAGCATCAAGGCGCAGGCCACGACGGTGCTAGCGCTGATGACGTTGGCCGAAATGCGCGATTCGGCAACCAGCAACCATATCCTGCGCACCCAGAACTACGTCAAGACGCTGGCGCAACACCTGCGGCGGCATCCCAAGTTTGCGCCGTTGCTGACCCGCAGCTACGTCGCGCGGCTGTGCCAGTCCGTGCCCCTGCATGACATGGGGACCATTGGCGTGCCAGACCGCGTCTTGCTCAAACCGGGCAGTTTGACGCCAGGTGAGTTCGACATCATGAAAACACACGCGGTGCTGGCGCTCGAAGCGATGGAAAGCGCCGAGAAGACCCTTGGTGCCACGCCGCAATTTCTCGCCATTGCCAAGGAAATGGCCTATTCCCATCAGGAAAAATGGGATGGTACGGGCTATCCGCAGGGCTTGTTCGGTGACCAGATTCCGGTTTCGGCCCGAATCATGGCGATTGCCGACGTGTATGACGCGCTGATCAGCCCTCGGGTCTATAAAGACGGCGTACCTCATGCGCAGGCTGTGCAGGAAATTTTCCAGTCGCGCGGGGGGCATTTCGACCCCGACATGGTCGATGCATTCATCGAAATTCAGGACGACTTCGAAGCCATCGCACGTCGGTTCGCGGATACAGACCTGGATTTGGAGAAAAAGATCGAATACCTCGCCAACGCGATTGCGGAAAGTCCTTGAGCGCAGCGACCTGAAACAGAGCGTCGAACCTGCGGGTCAGACTGCCAAAAGCCGCTCCATCACGAGTTGGTTAGGCGTCAAATTGACCTCTAGCCCACATGCAGTCATCGTAAACAGCTATCTTTATTATAGCGAAAAGATTTTCCCGGGATTCATAATATTATTCGGGTCCAGCGCGCGTTTGATGGTGCGCATGATCTCGACGGCCCCCTGCCCGGTCTCGCTGATCAGAAAATCCTGCTTGTGCAGGCCCACGCCGTGCTCACCGGTGCAGGTGCCTTCAAGTTCGAGCGCGCGGGCTACCAGTTTGTGATTGAGTGCTTCGGCGGTTTCGCGCTCCTGCGGAATGTTGGGGTCCAGCAGGTAGCCAAAGTGAAAGTTGCCGTCGCCCACGTGGCCCACCAGGAAATACGGAATGCCGCTCGCGTCAGCCTCAGCCACCGAGTCGAGCAGGCAATCGGCCAGGCGGCTGATGGGCACGCACGTGTCGGTTGAAATCACGCGGCAGCCGGGCTTGGACTGCACCGCAGCAAAGTAGGCGTTGTGCCGCGCGGCCCACAGCCGGGTGCGCTCCTCGGGTGTTTCGGCCCATTCAAAGGCCTTGCCACCATGCTCGCTGGCAATTTCCTGCACCGTCTCGGCCTGTTCCTTCACGCTCGCAGGCGAGCCGTGAAACTCCATCAGCAGCAGCGGCTCTTGGCGCAGGTTCAGCTTGGCATAGGTGTTGACCATGCGTACCGTATTGTGGTCCAGCAGCTCCACGCGGGCAATCGGCACGCCCAACTGGATCACCTGGATGGTGGTGCGAACCGCGGCTTCAATACTGGGAAAAAAGCAGATGGCTGCAGACACGGCTTCGGGAAGCGGATAAATTTTGAGCGTGACTTCGGTGATGACACCGAGCGTGCCTTCGCTGCCCACCATCAGGCGGGTCAGGTCATAGCCGGCGCTGCTCTTTTTGGCCCGGGTGCCTGTGCGTACGACCTCGCCACTGGCCGTCACCACCTCCAGCGCCAGCACGTTCTCGCGCATGGTGCCGTAGCGTACGGCATTCGTGCCACTAGCCCGCGTGGCGGCCATGCCGCCGACGGAGGCATCTGCGCCCGGGTCGATCGGGAAGAACAGACCTGTGCTCTTGATGGCTTCATTGAGTTGCTTGCGCGTCACACCCGGCTGCACCGTCACCGTGAGGTCATCGGCGTGCACCGCCAGCACCTGGTTCATGCGGCTCACGTCGATGCTGATGCCTCCCTGCACCGCCAGCAAGTGTCCCTCCAGCGACGAACCCACGCCAAAGGGAATGACCGGGACCGCGAACTGGCCGGCCAGCTTCACGGCGTCTGCGACATCACAGGTCGATTCGGCAAAAACGACAGCCGAGGGCGGCGGTGCAGAGAACGATGATTCATCGCGACCATGCTGCTCGCGCACCACAAGGGCTGTCGAGCAGTTGTTGCCAAAACGAGCCTTCAACGCGGCAAGCAGCGCATCGGGCGTGGCGCGCTGGTGAACCTCGGGCAAAAGGTGGGCGGGGGCGGTGGGTGCGTTCATAAGTTCTCCAGAGTGTGCAATTTTGGGCGTTTTAAGCTGCCGTGGCAATTCGAATAGACCAATCCTTGCGAAAGTGATAATAATCGGGGTTTGCGCTGGCGCCAGCTGGCGAAATGTTTGCCGCGCGAACCAAGAACAAGATGGGGAGGAGGTCAATTTGAGAGTTGCCCTGCTGGAAGACGACGCCGACTACGCGAGCATGACCGTGCAGGCACTCCAGGCGGCGGGCCATGGGTGCGAAGTGTTCGGCCGGGGTGACGCGTTTCTGCGCGGTACCCTGAGTGAAACGTTTGACGTGATGGTTCTGGATTGGGGCATCCCCGACATGTCGGGTCTTGAGGTTCTCGACGCCATTCGTTTGCGGTCAGAGCGCGTCCCCGTACTTTTCCTGACCAGCCGTGATGCGGAAAGAGACGTTGTAGAGGCGCTCTCCCGCGGCGCGGATGATTTTCTGGTCAAACCGGCCCGTTTTGGCGAGCTGCTGGCCCGTCTGGCAGCACTCAAGCGCCGTAGCGATAGTGGCGGTACGGCAGGCAAAACCCTGACGGTTCCGCCGTACGTGTTTGACCCCACCAACAGCCATGCCAGGCTCAATGGCAAACTGGTTGAACTGACGCAGCGCCAGTTCCAGCTGGCCATGGTTTTGTTTGCCAACGCCGGCCGTTTGTTGTCGCGCACCTACCTGCTTGAGGCCGTCTGGGGCCTAAACGCCAAAGTGCAAACCCGCACGCTGGATATTCACGTCAGCCAGCTTCGCACGCTTTTGAATCTGCCCGACAACGGCTGGCGCATTACCTCGGTATACGCTCATGGCTATCGACTTGAACTGCTCGGAAAATAATATGCTGCACGTCGCTCTGCGATCCAAGCGGCGTGTCACGGCTATCGTGGTTGGCGCGAGCCTTGTCTTCAGCTTGGCCACCATGGCGCCGGCACATGCGGAACAAGAATTAACTTTGACGATCGTTCAGGGCGACACGCTGATCGGCATCAGCGATCGCTTTTTGCAGGATCCACGGCGCTGGCCCGAGCTGCAACGCTTCAACAGCATTCCCAATGACAGGCGTTTGAAGCCCGGCTCCACCCTGCGTATTCCGCTGGATTGGGTGCGTTGGGCCGAGCTGACCGCGGAGGTCGTGTTTGCAAAGGAAGTTGTAGACGGCTCTGGAAAGGCGCTAACCGCGGGTATGCAGCTCAAGGCAGGCGAGCGTTTTGATACGGGCAAGACCGGGTCGCTGACCTTGAGACTCCCGGATGGCTCGCAGGTGGTATTCCCGCCCAAAACCCAGGCGTCGCTGGGCCTGTTGAGGGAAGTGCCCGGCACCGCCGTCCGGGCCACGGCGATCGAGCTAAAAGCGGGGGGTGCAGACAGCAATGTCGTGCCGCTCAAGAATCCGGCCTCAAGCTTTGAAATTCGCACGCCCCGCGTGGTGACTGCTGTGCGGGGTACGCGCTTTCGGGTCGCTGCGTCTGAAGACACGAGCTTTCATGAGGTGGTTAGCGGCGTGGTTGGTGTAGCCCCCTCTTTGGATAGCGCGCCCACACAGTCGACCTTGAATGCCTTGCAGGGTTTGCGCGCAGATGGCGCAAACCTGAGGCCACCCGTGAGCTTGTTGCCGCCGGTTGATGTGTCCAAGCTGCCACGGCGCATTGAGCGCACCGCGCTAAACCTCTCTGTGCCAGCGCTGCCCGGCGCCATGGCGCTGCGCTGGCAGGTTGCCGCGAACGCCGACTTTACGCAGCTCCTGCAAAGTGACCGCACGTCTGATCCGAGCTGGTTGTTGACCAGCCTTGAGGATGGCAACTACTTTCTTCGCGTTCGCGCCGCTGACGCGCAAGGCCTTGAAGGGCAGGACGCGCAGATTCCCATTGCCGTGCGTGCCCGCCCCGAGCCCCCGTTGATGCGTGCTCCGGCCGCAGGCGAAGATCTGGCGGGCGTGGTCGCCCTGAGTTGGGCGGAGCCTGCTGGCGCGCCGCAATACCAGGTGCAGGTGGCGCGCGATGCTGCGTTCGCCGACAAGGTGCTGGACCGTGCGGATGTCAAAGGCGGGCAGCTTGCGCTTGACGCCTCGCTGGCACCCGGCACCTACCACTGGCGACTGGCCACTGTGCGGGCGGCAAACGACAAAGGCCCGTTTTCCGAGGGCCCACGCGGACCATTTGGCGACAGCGCGGCCTTTACGCTGTTGCCGCCATCCACCATGGCGCCGCCAGAAGTGGGCAAGGATGGCGTCAAGCTGTCATGGTCCGGCCCGGCCGGCTTCAGCCACCGCGTTCAAGTGTCTTCAGACGCAAATTTCGGCAAGACCGAGTTCGATGAGGTGGTGCCCGGCTCGAGCGTGTCGCTGTCTGAGCTTGCGGCGGGCGTTTACTACGTGCGGACTCAGGTTGTGCTGAAAAACGGAAAAGCGGGTAACTGGTCAACACCGCAGCAGTTTGAAGTGCCCAAAGAGCGACAGTGGGGCTGGCTGTTGTTGCTCCTGCTGCCATTGTTGTAGACCAATTAGCCGTGCGTAGAACCCTTAGACGCCATTTGCGTGAGTGGGTGCTGATTGCATCGCTGCTTTGCGTGGCGATCGCTGGTGCCGTGCACTGGCACTGGCTGGAACGAGCCGATTTCTGGTTGTATGACACCAGCGTGAGTCTGTCTGGCCGCGCCCCCGATCCCGACATTTTGATTCTGGCCATCGATGAAGAGAGTGTGGCCCGCATGGGGCGCTGGCCCTGGTCCCGCGAAAAAATGGCCGATGCCATCGACCGACTGACTCTGGCTGAGGCTGGCCCGGTGCTGCTGGACGTGATTTTTGCAGAGCCCCAGCGCGAAGCCCCCATGGCTGATGCCCGACTGGCTGCTGCGCTGGCCCGCAATGGACATGTGGTGTTGCCTATTTTCATGCCGGGCAAGGGTGACGTGGCCGTGCTGCCGCTGCCAGAGTTGGCGGCCTCGAGCAAGTTGGGCCACGCCCAGGCGCTGGTGGACCGCGACGGCGTGACGCGCCGCTATATGTCCATTGAAACGGCGAGTGGAGTGCGGTACCCGCATGTCACCGACCACCTGCTGGCTCAAAACCTCCCTTCCGTGCCAATCCAAGCCGACGCGGCCGCCAAGGCCCAGCTCGTTCCGTTTGCGGGACCCACAGGGCATTTCGCGCGGCGGTCGTTGTCGGCGTTACTGGAAGGTCGCATCCCGGCGCCCGAGCTGAAGGGGCGCACCATCCTCATCGGTGCCACGGCGACTGGCTTGGGCGATAGTCTGGTCACGCCACTGGGCGGCAGTGGTGCGATGCCGGGCGTGGAGTTTGTTGCCAATGTGCTGGATGGTCGGCGCGCGGGCCTGTCGACTCAGGCGATGAGCGAGCCGGCGAGGCTGGCACTTTCCGTGGCCCTCTTGCTGGCTCTGATGGTGGGGCTTCTTGTCGCGACGCCCTTGACGGCGCTATGGGCTACCGCGCTGGCTTGTGTGGGCGCGGCAATTTTTGCTGTCCTGTGGCTCAAACTCTATGGCTTGTGGTGGCCGCCGGCGGCACCAATGGCCGCAATGGCACTGGCCTACCCGTTGTGGAGCTGGCGCCGGCTGGAGGCAAGCCTGAGCGCCATGGCGCGTGAAACCGGGCGCATTGCCGCCATGACACAAACGGGCTCACCGCCACGCCCCGGCGCTGATCGATACCCCGCGACACCCACAGCGGCCGTGCTGGGCGCAACCAATTTCTTTGACCCGGTGGAGACGCGCATTGCAGCGATCAGCCAGGCGGTAGACCAAATTGCCACTTCGCTTGCGGAAGACCCGCAGTCGCCCGAGGTGCATCAACACCGCGAAGACATGATGCGTCATCTGGCGCACGATCTTCGTTCGCCGCTCGTGTCGTTGCGCTCGCTTGCCGCCAATCTCTCGAATGACCGGCGTACCGAAAACGTGGCCATGCTCGAACGCATTGACGAGTGCGCCCGTCGCGCGCTTGATTTGTCCGAGCAGTTTCTGCTGCTGGGCCGCGCCGAGGCACTTAACCCGGACTATTTTGGCGAGGTCGATCTGGTGCAGACGCTGCATCAGAGTGCAGACGACCTATTTGAAGATGCTCGCGCTTCGGGAAGCCGCGTCGAGCGGCGCTGCACGCTTGACGTGGCCATCGTGCAGGGCGACTCGCGGCTACTGCATCGCGCGCTTCTCAACCTGGGCTGGAACGCGTTGCGGCATGGTCCGCGCGGATTCACGGTCACACTGTCACTGGAAGAAACCGTTGGTGGCTATACCATCACCGTACACGACGAAGGCAAGGGCTTTGCACCTGAAGATATGGCCCGCCTGAGCCAGCGTTATGTGCAGGCCAAATCCACCAGCGCTGGGCACGGATTGGGGCTGGCACTGGTGCGCCTGGTTGTCGAAAAGCACGGCGGCACGCTTCTGGCCGAAACACCCGCTGAAGGTGGTTTTGATATGGTGTTGCGCCTACCAGGCTTGGCTGCAGCACCCAACGCAGGAAACTGAACATCATGGGAAACCGCCTCACACAGATTGCCACCCGTACCGGAGACGATGGCACCACCGGCCTGGGTGACAACACGCGTGTCTCAAAAGACAGCCTGCGCGTGCACGCCATGGGCGACATTGACGAACTCAACTCCCACATTGGTGTGTTGTTGTGCGATGACATGCCAGCTGGCGTGCGCACGTTGCTGGTGGAAATTCAGCACCAGCTGTTCAACCTGGGCGGCGAGCTATCCATCCCCGGCTATGAGCTCCTCAAGCCGGCCGCCGTGCTGGCGCTCGATCAGGCCCTGGCAGAACATAACGAAGCGCTGCCACGCCTGCAGGAATTCATCCTGCCCGCCGGTACGCGCGCCGCTTCGCAGGCGCATGTCTGCCGCACGGTCGCTCGCCGTGCCGAGCGCGCCGTGGTGGCCCTTGAAGCGCATGAAGAACTGAAAAACACGCCTCGCCAGTATTTGAACCGCCTGAGCGACCTGCTGTTTGTGCTGGCGCGGGTACTCAACCGCCATCGCAGCGATGGCTCGGTAGGCGATGATGTGTACTGGAAGAGTGAGCGGATGGCCAAGGCGGCGGTGGCGGGGCACGAGTAAGGCCGCTACCGCGTATTGCCGAACTGATTGCTATATAAATAATAGCTATAAGTATATATCTGACAGGGGCTGACGGCCAATTTGTTACCAAATCGAGGTCGCAAATAAATAAAGGCAGCTGGCTCGCGCCCGCTGCCCCGCGCTCAACAAAAGCAGGTCTTACTTGGGAATGATCACGCTGTCGATAACGTGAATCACGCCGTTGTCAGCCACGATGTCGGTGGCAGACACCTTGGCGCCATCCACCATGACGCCGCCGCTGGTGGTGACCTTGATGTCGGAACCCTGTACGGTCTTGACCATTCCTTCTTTGACGTCAGCCGCCATCACCTTGCCTGGCACTACGTGGTAGGTCAGCACGGCAGTCAGCTTGGCCTTGTCCTTCAAGAGCGCGTCCAGGTCGGCTTTTGGGATCTTGGCAAACGCGGCGTCAGTTGGCGCAAACACCGTGAACGGCCCTTTGCCTTTGAGGGTATCAATCAGGCCGGCCGCCGTGAGCGCGGTGGCCAATGTCTTGAAGTTGCCAGCGGCAACGGCGGTGTCAACAATGTCCTTGGCCTGCACCGAGACGGCAACACCAAATGCCAACAAGCCTGCAATAAGTGTCTTTTTCATAAGGAGCTCCTAAAAAGTACGGTTTCACGATCTCCGCCAAAAATGTGGCGTGAGTGAAATATATACTATTTAGTATCCTTATGAACTATGCGGTATTAATTGTTACTTATCAGTACAAATTAAGTGTTTTGTTTCATTTCGATGGCTCATGCAACGCCGCGCCATCGAGCGTGCTCTACAGGCGCTTGAACGGCACCACCACCTGCCGCTGTTCGCCAAGGCCTTCAATGCCTAGCGTCATCACGTCGCCCTTCTTCAGATAAAGCGGCGGCTTCATGCCCAGGCCCACGCCGGGGGGCGTGCCGGTGGTGATGACGTCGCCGGGCATCAGCGTCATGTACTGGCTGAGGTGGCTCACAATTTTGGCCACGCTGAAAATCATGGTTTTGGTGTTGCCGGTCTGCACGCGCTTGCCGTTCAGGTCCAGCCACATGCCCAGCTTCTGCGGGTTGGGGATGTCGTCGCGGGTTACCAGCCAGGGGCCGAGCGGGCCGAAGGTGTCGCAGCCCTTGCCCTTGTCCCACTGCGAGCCGCGCTCCAGCTGGAACTCGCGTTCGCTGACGTCGTTGATGGTGCAGTAGCCGGCCACAAAATTGAGCGCCTCTTTTTGGGATACATGCCGGGCCAGGCTTCCAATGACCACGCCCAACTCCACCTCCCAGTCTGATTTGACCGAGCCTTTGGGCAACATCACAGGATCATTCGGGCCCTGAATGCAACTGGTAGCTTTCATGAAGACGATCGGCTCTTTGGGGATCGGCATGTTGGATTCGGCCGCATGGTCAGAGTAGTTCAGGCCAATGGCGATGAACTTGGGCACACCAGCCACCGGTGAACCCAGCCGCGGGGAGCCGCGCACCAGTGGCAGCTTGTCGGTTTTGAGCTTGCGCAGCTTGGCTAACGCAGCGTCACCCAGTTGCTCAGGGCCAATGTCTTTGACAACAGCGCTCAGGTCTCGCAATTTGCCTTGTGCATCGATCAGGCCTGGTTTCTCTTTGCCGGCGGCGCCGTAACGGACGAGTTTCATGGGTGTTTTGCCTTTCTGTTGAAAACGGTAAGCGGAAGAGTTGGTGGGGATGCGTGACGGTCAATATGTGGAGCGGCCGCCCGACAGGTCAAACACGGCACCAGTGGAGAACGAGCAGTCCTCGGTGCACAGCCACGTCACCATGGCGGCCACTTCCTCGGGTGTGCCAAAGCGGCCCATTGGAATCTTGGACAGCATGAACGCAATGAATTCGGGCTTCATCTGGTCAAAGATGGCAGTTTTTACTGCAGCGGGCGTCACGCAGTTGACGCGGATGCCGGTGCTGGCCAGCTCCTTGCCAAGCGATTTGGTCAGAGCCATCACGGCGGCCTTGCTGGCACTGTAGGCACTGGCGTTGGGGTTGCCCTCTTTGCCCGCCACAGATGCGATGTTGACGATGCGCCCGTAGTTGCGCCCACGCATGTGCGGCACCACTTCGCGGCAGCAGTAAAACAGGCCGTTCAGGTTGACTTGCATCACACTCTGCCAGTCGTCGACCGGGTAGTCACAAAGTGGCGTGTTGGGCCCGGTAATGCCCGCAGAATTGACCAATGCATCGATAGCCGGTGTTTTGGCAAGCGTCAGGCGCAGGCCTTCAACCACGCTGGCATGGTCTGCCACATTGGCCACAACCGTGAGCGCTTTGGGGCCCAGCGCCTTTGCGGCGCGGGTCAGTCCGGCTTGATCGCGGTCCCACAGTGTGACGCGGGCGCCGGATGCCAGCATGCGCTCGGCAATGGCGTAGCCAAGGCCGGTGGCACCACCGGTGATGACCGCATGGCGGCCAGACATGTCGAGTTGATTCATCGGTAGCCGTCAGAAAGTAAGAGGTGAAGCTGCAAACGGCACCAAGTTAAATAGTCATGCCACCGTCAACATTGAAAACCTGACCGGTGGCAAAAACCGATTCGTCGCTGGCGAGGTACACCACGATCGGCGCGATTTCATGAGCCTGCGCGAGGCGCCCCATGGGCTGGCGGGCGATGAACAGTTTGCGCGCTTCCACCGGGTCGTCATAGGCGTTGATGCGGTCAGCCAGCGACGGTGTGTCCACAGTACCCGGGGCAATGGCATTGCAGCGGATGCTCTGCCCCACATAATCGGCCGCTACCGATTTGGTCAAGCCAACGACAGCAGCTTTGCTGGCACCGTAGATGAAACGGTTGGGCAGCCCCTTGATGCTGCCACAAACGCTGGCCATGTTGATGATGCTGCCGCCGCCATGGGCGAGCATCTTGGGCAGCACGGCCTGAATCATCCAGTACTGGGCACGCACATTGAGGTTGAAGGCAAACTCCCACTCTTCATCGGTGGCCTGCAGGATGGTGCCGTTGTGCACCACGCCCGCGCAGTTAAAGAGGGCATCGATGCGCTCCATGCCCACCACGGCGGCCTGCACGGCCTCCTTGTCCAGCACATTGAGCACGGCGGTCTTCACGTTGGCCACGCCGGCGTAGCTTTCCAGTAAGGCCGGGCTTACGTCGGTTGCCACGACGTGCGCGCCTTCTGCCGCCATGGCTAGCGCAGTGGCGTGTCCAATACCCTGCCCGGCCGCGGTGACCAATGCGGTCTTGCCTTTGAGTCTCATGTTGTCTCCTGTGTCAGGTGAAAAGTCTATCGCTTCACCCGATTTTGTAGTTTAAAAAAATTACAAACTGCTTCGTCGCATTATGATGGTTGCGCTGTGCCGATTTGCCCTCGAGGACACGAAATCTCGCGCAGTCCTGTCCGGAGGCCTCAAGAAACTATGAATCCCTTTATTCGCCTGCACGCTGCTGATGACGTGCTGATTGCCCGTACCCAGCTCATCAGTGGAGCCATTGTGGAAGAGGTTGCCGTCAAAGGCATGATTCCGCCGGGGCACAAGATTGCCGTGCGGGCCATTGCTACCGGTGCGCCGGTGCGCCGCTACAACCAGATCATTGGCTTTGCCTCCCGGCCCATCGCCGCTGGCGAACACGTTCACACACACAACCTGGATATGGGGCCCGACAAAGGGGACTTTGCGCGCGACTACGCCTATGGCGCTGATCTGAAGCCCGAGCCGGCCGCGCGTGAGGCCACTTTCATGGGCATCAAGCGCGCCGATGGCCGCGTGGCGACACGCAATTACATTGGCATTTTGACCAGCGTGAACTGCTCCGCCACCGCCGCACGCGCCATTGCTGACCATTTCTCGCGCACCACCAACCCGGCCGCGCTGGCGAACTTCCCCAATGTTGATGGCGTGGTGGCGCTGACGCATGGCACCGGCTGCGGCATGGACAATGAGGGGCTGGGCATCCAGATATTGCAACGCACACTCAAAGGCTATGCCACCCATGCCAACTTCTGGGGTGTGCTGATGGTGGGCCTGGGTTGCGAGGCGGCCCAGCTCAATTCGTGGCTGGCCAGTGGCCTCTTGCAGGAGGGCGAAAACCTGCGGGTTTTCAACATTCAGGACACGGGCGGCACCAGCAAAACGGTCGCCAAAGGTATTGACCTGGTCAAGGCCATGCTGCCCAAGGCCAATACGGTTGTGCGCGAGCCCTGCAGCGCCGCGCACATCACGGTGGGTTTGCAATGTGGCGGCTCAGACGGCTATTCGGGCATCAGTGCCAACCCGGCACTGGGCGCTGCAGTCGATTTGCTCGTGGCCCATGGCGGCACTGCAGTCCTGAGCGAAACCCCTGAAATCTATGGCGCCGAGCATCTGTTGACCCGCCGCGCGGTGAGGCGCGAGGTGGGCGAAAAACTGGTGTCGCGCATCAAGTGGTGGGAGCACTACACCCGTGCGAACGACGGCGAAATGAACAACAACCCGTCGCCCGGCAACAAGGCGGGTGGCCTCACCACGATCCTCGAGAAATCGCTCGGCGCCGTGGCCAAGGGTGGCACCAGCAATCTGCAGGCGGTTTACGAATATGCCGAGCAGGTGGATGCACGCGGCTTCGTTTATATGGATACGCCGGGCTACGACCCGGTGAGCGCCACCGGCCAGGTGGCGGGCGGAGCCAACCTCATCTGCTTCACCACGGGCCGCGGCTCGGCGTATGGCTGCGCGCCCTCGCCCTCGCTGAAGCTGGCCACCAATTCAGCCCTTTGGCGCAAGCAGGAAGACGACATGGACATCAACTGCGGCGAGATCATCGACGGCTCCGCGTCAGTCGCCGAGATGGGTCAGCGGATATTCGAGCTGATGCTGGCCACGGCGTCGGGCACGCAAAGCAAGAGCGAGCGCCATGGCTACGGCCAGAACGAGTTCGTGCCATGGCAGGTCGGTGCGGTCATGTAGTTTTATAACAAAAGCAGTCAGTTTATATGTCAAAAGTGATGTTAGCCCCCGCCCTTATTGCGCAAACAGCTACTATTTTGGTAGCATGCGGCAGTTCTGAGGCGGAGGCGCAAGCGGTTGCCGCTAATCTGGTGATGGCCAACCTCAGCGGCCACGATTCGCATGGTGTGGGCATGTTGCCGCGTTATGTGGATGCAGTGCTGGAAGGTGGTCTCAAGCCCAACGCGCACGTTGCCGTGCAGCTTGATCTGGGCACCATGCTCACGCTGGATGGCCAGCGCGGTTACGGCCAGGTGATTGGCGAAGAGGCCATGCACATGGCCATTGACCGTGCCAGGCGGCACGGCAGTTGCATCATGACGCTGGCCAACTCGCACCACCTCGGTCGCATCGGCCATTGGGCCGAAATGGCGGTTGAGCAGGGGCTTGTGTCCCTGCATTTCGTTAACGTCAAGTCCAACCCCATCGTGGCTCCATGGGGTGGCGCGGACGGCCGTTTCGGCACGAATCCTTGTTGTATCGGCGTGCCGCTCAAAGGGCGTGAGCCGTTCATTCTGGACTTTGCTACCAGCCGCGTGGCGCAAGGCAAGATGCGCGTCGCGCACAACGAAGGCCATTCCGTCTCACCGGGCCTGCTGATTGACGAGCATGGCAAACCCACGACCAATCCGGGCGTGGTGGTGGTGCCGCAAAGCAGCGGGTTGTTCGGCGCGCTGCTCACTTTTGGAGAGCACAAGGGCTATGGTATGGCCGTGGCTTGCGAGCTGCTGGGCGGCGCCTTGTCGGGCGGCGGCACCTGGCACCATGCAGCCGGTACCCAGCGCGCGGTGCTGAACAGCATGTTGAGCATACTGATTGACCCGGCGCGTCTGGGCACGCAGGCGAGCTTTGAAACCGAGGCGCTGGCGTTTGTTGACTGGCTGCGGCAGGGCCCGATTGCGACGGGTTACGACGCCGTGCAGATAGCCGGAGACCCCGAGCGCCGAGCCCGCGCCGAGCGGCTGAAGACCGGCATCACCATTGACGACGGCACATGGGGCGAGATCGAGCGCGCCGCGCGCCGGGCGGGTGTGCCAGGCGCTTGAGGCTGAGCGGCTTGAGCCGCACGAATGTCAGACGAGATCGAAACGATCAAGGTTCATCACCTTGGTCCACGCGGCTACAAAGTCGCGTACAAACCGTTCCTTGGCATCACTGGCAGCATAAACCTCAGCCAGCGCACGCAGTTGCGAGTTCGAGCCAAAAACGAGGTCGACCACGGTGCCGGTCCACTTGGCCTTGCCGGTCGCCCGATCTTTCCCTTCCAGCACGCCAGCAGATGTGGCTGACTTCTGCCATTTGGTGTTCATATCCAGCAGATTCACGAAGAAGTCATTGCTAAGCGTTCCAGCGCTTTGCGTGAAAACCCCGTGCGGCGTAGTGCCCGCGTTGGTGCCCAACATGCGCATGCCGCCGACCAGCACCGTCATTTCGGGTGCAGTCAAGGTCAAAAGTTGCGCCTTGTCGATCATCAGCTCAGCGGCAGAGTCCTCATAGCCTTTGCGAACGTAATTGCGGAACGGGTCTGCGATGGGTTCAAGCACGGCGAACGAGTCCGTGTCAGTCTGCTCTGCCGTGGCGTCCGTGCGCCCGGGCGAGAATGGCGCTTTGACATCGACTCCGGCTTTTTTGGCGGCGGCTTCTACAGCGGCGCAACCGCCCAGCACAATCAGGTCGGCCATGGACACCTTTTTGCCGCCAGATTGCGCGGCGTTGAATCCCGCTTGCACGGCTTCCATGGACTTGAGCACCTTGTTCAGCTCAGCCGGCTGATTGACAGGCCAGTCTTTCTGCGGTGCCAGACGAATGCGGGCACCATTGGCTCCACCGCGCTTGTCGCTGCCGCGGAAGGTGGCCGCCGAAGCCCATGCTGTCGTTGCAAGCTGCGAGATGGTCAAGCCAGAGGCGAGAAGCTTCGCCTTGAGCGCTGCAATGTCCTGATCATCGATCAGTTTGTGGTTTACGGCAGGAACCGGGTCTTGCCAGATCAGCTCTTCTTTCGGCACCAGCTTTCCAAGGTAGCGGGTGCGCGGGCCCATGTCGCGGTGTGTCAGCTTGTACCATGCGCGCGCGAACGCGTCGGCGAAGGCTTTGGGGTTTTTGTGGAAGTGGCGAGAAATTTTCTCATAGGCCGGATCCATGCGCAGCGACATGTCAGCCGTTGTCATCATCGGAGGGTGTTTCTTTGCCGGATCATGGGCATCCGGAATGAGGTGCTCGGGCTTGCAGTTTTTGGGTGCCCACTGCTGGGCACCAGCCGGGCTTTTGGTCAGCTCCCACTCATAGCCAAACAGCATATCGAAATAGCCCATGTCCCACTTGGTGGGGTTGGGCTTCCAGGCGCCTT
>JAHEBY010000199.1 GCA_024642025.1 Comamonadaceae bacterium
TGGCCGACACCGTAGGCTATGCAGACCCGCGCATGGTGCGTAGCCTTTTCGCGCAGGCCTTTGAAATCGCAGGCGACAAGCTCGCGTGCGGACACTTTCACGATACACGGGGACTGGGCATTGCCAATGTCATGGCGGCGCTGGACAGCGGCGTGAGCCGTTTCGACGCATGCCTGGCCGGAATTGGCGGTTGCCCGCATGCGCCGGGTGCCAGCGGTAACGTGACCACCGAAGACTTGGCCTATGTGTTTGCCAGCATGGGCATTGAAACGGGGCTGGATATCGGCGCCCTGCTTGCCCTGCGTGCCAGGCTCGCGCGTTGGCTTGAAGGGGAAACGCTGCACGGCACGCTGTGGCGCGCCGGCTTACCTAAAACCATGGTTAATGACGCGCTGGCCTGAGCCAGCTGGATGGTGCAACGAGTGAATCAGGTTTCAGCTAAAGCAACGCCATTGCCACTTGAAGGCCTGCGGGTGGTGGAGTTCACCCACATGGTGATGGGCCCGACCTGCGGCATGGTGCTGGCTGACATGGGGGCCGAAGTCATCAAGGTCGAGCCCATCGACGGCGATCGCACGCGCCATCTGCTCGGTGCGGGCGCGGGGTTTTTCCCCATGTTCAACCGCAACAAGAAGAGCATTGCCATCGATCTGCACAAACCAGAGGGTGCGGCAGTCGCTCGCAAGCTCGCGGCCAGCGCCGACGTGGTGGCCGAGAACTTTAAACCCGGCACCATGAAGAAATATGGCCTGGATTACCCCTCTCTTTCTGCGGTAAATGAGCGCCTGATTTACGTCAGCCACAAGGGCTTCCTGCCCGGGCCCTACGAACATCGTGTGGCGCTGGACGAAGTGGTGCAGATGATGGGTGGTCTGGCCTACATGACCGGGCGCCCGGGTGATCCGCTGCGTGCGGGTACCAGCGTGAACGACATCATGGGTGGCATGTTTGGCGCCATTGGTGCGCTGGGTGCCTTGATCCAGCGCGGCATCACCGGCAAAGGGCAGGAGGTTCAATCGGCACTGTTCGAGAACAATGTCTTCCTGGTCGGCCAGCACATGCTGCAATACGCCATCACCGGCAAGGCAGCCGCGCCCATGCCCGACCGGATTTCGGCGTGGGCCGTGTACGACGTGTTTACCGTAAAGGACGGCGAGCAGATCTTTCTGGCGGCCGTCAGCGACGCTCAGTGGGCCACATTTTGTGATGCGCTTGGCTTCGCCGATCTCAAGGCTGACCCGCGCTTCGCCAACAACAACCTGCGCGTGCAATGCCGTCCCGCCCTCATGCCCGTCTTGCGCGAGCGTCTGGCGAGACACAGTGCCGCAGAATTGTCCTCTTTGTTTGAGCGGGTCGGCCTGCCTTTCGCGCCCATCCGCCGGCCGGAAGAGTTGTTTGATGACGAACATCTCAATGCTACTGGGGGCCTGGCCGACATTACTTTGCCGGATGGCGCCCGCGCGGGCGAAACCACGCAAACCACGCTCTTCCCGTTCACTATGGGTGGCGAACGGCTCGGCGTGCGGTTGCAGCCACCCAGGCAAGGGCAACACACGTCAGAGTTGCTGCGCGAACTGGGCTATGGCGACAATGAGGTTCAAGCCTTGCGAGTCGCACATGCAGTGGCTTGAATGATTTTTATAACGAAGGAGACAGACACCATGACATCAACAGGATTCAAATTCACCCGTCGCTATGTATTTATCGCCGCAGCCATGCTCGGATTTGGCGCGAGTGCCAGCGCGGCCGACTTCACCATGCGGCTGAGCCACCAGTTCCCGCCCGCACACCACTCGGCCAAGAACATGGAACAGTTCGCCGCCGACGTCAAAGCAGCCACGGGCGGCAAGGTGGAGGTGCAGATTTTCGGCTCTGCCCAACTGTTCAAGCCCAACCAGAACCACTCGGCGGTTGCCACCGGCAAGGTCGAGGCGGCGGCCATTGTGGGTTTCACGCTGGGTGGCACGATTCCCGAGCTGAACGTAACGCTGATTCCCTACTATGTGACCAGCCTGGACAAGATGAAGAAGTTCCCGGGCTCGGAGCCCGCGAAGATGCTGGACGCCAAGCTGCTGGAGAAGGGCTTGAAGAATATCGGCTGGATGGTTGATGCCAGCGACGGGATTTTTACCTCGGCCAAGAAACCCCTGGTCAAACCCGATGACTTCAAGGGCCAGAAGATTCGAGGCCTGTCCAAGTTGTTTGACGAAGGCCTCGTGGCCATGGGGGCTGCGCCTTCTGCCATGCCGGGCTCCGAGGTTTATCAGGCGCTGCAAACCGGCGTGATTGACGCCGGGTTTACCGGCGTAGCGGCCGCCTATGAGCGCAAGTTTTACGAAGTGCAGAAGTTTGGCGTGGCGTCCAACATCATCCTGGCGCACGACATCTTGGTGGTCAACCCTGAGTGGTGGGGCAAGCTGCCAGCCGACTTGCGGCAGGCCATAGAGGGCGCATCGCGCAAGGCCGAGGTGCGCTCGCTCCCGGCCACGGCCGACATTCCGGCCGAAGACGTCAAAAACCTGCGTGACAAAGGTATGGAGGTGACCGTGCTCACGCCCGCGCAGGAAAAGACAATGTCCGATGCCATGCAGCCGGCCGTGTTGAAGGCGTTTATGGCGTCAAGCCCGGACGCGCCAAAACTGATCGAACTGATCAACAAGCTCTAGGCTTGTGAGCCCGACCCCTTCGCTTGCCGGCGGCGAGCCACGGCTGCTGCGCGCGCTGTCGCGCCTGAACCGCGCGCTATGCGACGGCGCTGCGGCGCTGGCATCAATTGCATTGCTGGTGTCGCTGGCATTGATTGGGTGGGCCGTTTCCATGCGTTACATCATCAACCGCCCGCCGGTCTGGACGGACGACGCGGTCGGCTTTTTGCTGGTGGCCATCGTGATGCTGGCGGCGGCGCAGGTATTGCAACGGCATGAACACATCAGCGTGGACATCTTTACTGAGCGCTTGAGCGGGCGCTGGGCCAGCGCAGCCAGAGGGTGGGGAGCGCTGGCCGCGCTGGTTGTGTCGGTCATCCTGGTTGTCAATGGCTGGGAGACGGCCATGCAGTCTCGCCAGTTTGGCATCATGACCGAGGGCCGCCTTGAGCTGCCCGTCTGGTGGCTGATGCTGTTCATGCCGCTGGGTGGTTCCCTGATGACGCTGGTGTCCATCGAATCGCTGTGGCGGCTGGCGCTGGGGCTTCCGTCGCCGGTGGCGGCCCATCCGCACGGCCAGCACGGGAGCGACGAATGACGATCGCCCTCATTCTGGTCAGCCTCGTGGCGCTGTTGTTCACGGGTGTACCGATTTTTGCCGGCCTCTCGATATTTGGCGGATTGATGCTGATCGGGCAGGGTGGCCTGGCGTCAGTAACCGAGGTGGTTTTTGGCGAGCTGAATCGCTACCTGCTGGTGGCCATTCCGCTCTTTGCGTTCATGGCGCACGTGATGATTCGCGGCAAGATTGTGGACGACCTCTACAACACAGCCTATACCCTCACACGCCATTTGCCTGGCGGGCTGGGCATTGCAACGGTTTTGGCTTGCACCATCTTTGCAGCCATTTCTGGGTCCAGCGTGGCTACCGCGTTGACGATCGGTGCCGTAGCCATTCCGCAAATGCTGCGCTTTGGCTATCCGCCGCGCATGGCCTATGGTCTGGTGGCGGCAGGCGGCACATTGGGCATTCTCATTCCCCCCTCGGGGCCGATGGTGCTGTATGGCGTCACGACCGATACGTCGATCGGCGGCCTGTTCATGGCGGGTGTGGTGCCGGGCCTTTTGATGGCGGGCATCTTTATCGGGTGGGCGATGTTGTCGGTTGCGCTCTGGCACAAGCACATCAGGCGCGAGCCCCGTGCCGGGTGGCGCGAGTCGCTCAAGGCGATTCGGCAATCGCTATGGGCCATCTCCTTGCCCGTATTTGTGTTGGGCGGGATGTACGCCGGCGTGTTTACGGCTACTGAGGCTGCGGCTGCCGGTGCACTGCTGGCGCTGGCAGTGGCGGCATTTGTGTACCGCAACATTGGGCTTCGGGACATCTGGCATTCGGCGCAGGACGCCAGCCGCACCTCGGCCATGCTGTTCATGATTCTGGCGGGTGCGTCGGTCTTTGGGCATGTGCTGACCAAAATGCGCATTCCACAGCAGATCGTGGAAATGGTCGTCGCCGCTGATGTGGGCGTGACGGGCTTCCTGATCGCCATGATGGTGCTGATTTTCTTGCTCGGCATGTTTCTGGAGTCGATCGCGATCATCCTGATCACATCGCCCGTGATCCTGCCCGTCATGCACCACCTGCACATCAATCCGATCTGGTATGGAATTTTGCTGACGATCAACCTTGAGCTGGCCCAGATTACGCCCCCTGTAGGCATGAACCTGTTCACCATCAAGGCCATCACCAAGGCGCCAATGGGCGACATCATTCGCGGCTCGGCGCCCTATGTGGCGCTGATGATTCTGGCCATGGCGCTGGTGATGATGTTCCCGGAGCTGGCTCTTTGGTTACCGGGCACCATGACCAACCGGTAGTGCTGCGCTTTTGACCTGTGTCGACCGTTATCGATTCAAATTGCTACTAAAATAGTAGCTAATAAAGTAATGGACATGGGGGCTAGAGGCCTATTTCATGCATATTTCTTGTCTGCCTGCACTTTTAGAGCCTCATTGAATCGGGCGCTCGTCCATTGCTCGCCAAGCGCGCGTTTCATCAACGCCTGCTGGCTCTCGGGGGCCAAACCCCCCAGCGGCGGATCGCGGTCCAGGTTGGTGGGAAACGCATAGCCTTCGGCGCAGGCGGCGATGGCGTAGTTCGTCTGTTCGTCCGTCAGGCTGCCCTGCAGCTGCATGGACTGCAAAACGGGATACAGCGCCTGCGACATGCGCACCCGGTCCACCGATTCCATGCAGCGCCCAAAGGCTGATGACACCTGAAGCAGGTTGGCCATGCGGCGAATGTCGGTGGATCGGTTGTGCCCGGCTGCGTGCATCAAGGCGGGGTTGAAGAAGATGCCGTCGCCCTTGTTCAGCGGCAGCTGCACATGGTTCGCGTCGAAGAACGCCTGAAAGTCCGGATGCCCCGCCACCAGATAACCCGGCAGGTATTTGTGTGAATGCGGCAGATACAGCGTGGGGCCGCTTTGCAGCGGCATGTCCATTTGCGCCACTGCGCCCTGCAGCGTGAGCAGGGGCGACAGCCGGTGCACATGCGCGGGAAAGCGCGCGGCGCTGGCACCGGTGTAAAAACCCAGATGGTAATCACGGTGCGCCATCTGAGCCTCGCCGCCGGGGTTGACGCAATTCACCTGCGAGGTGATCTGATACGCCGGGCCCAGCCAGGCCTCGCACGCCATGGCCAGCATCCCGTTGCCGTAGTAAGTGGCAAACAGCTGCGGCTCGCTCACGCAGAGCTTCTCCAATGCGTTCCAAACGCGGTCGTTGGCGCCGGGCTTGGCAAAGTGGTCTGCGCCACTGC
>JAHEBY010000200.1 GCA_024642025.1 Comamonadaceae bacterium
AAACGGCTAAAAATCTCTAAAAATCCCTGAAATCCAGGGCAACTGACAATGACCGGACATAAAAAAACCGCCGGGATTCGGCGGTTTTTGGAAGATTCAGATCGTTTACTGGCGCAACGTTCAAATCTCTCTACCGCCAAAGGGCGCTGGAGAACCAAAAGTAGCTAAAGTAAAAACGGCCTGAATGCATGGCATTAAATATAGCACGGAACCGCGGGCGCTGAACTTTCACGCCGTTCCGCCCACCGTCAGCCCGTCAATGCGCAGAGTGGGCTGACCCACCCCGACGGGAACGCTCTGGCCTTCCTTGCCGCAGGTGCCGACGCCGCTGTCCAGCTTCATGTCGTTGCCGATCATGCTGACGCGCTTGAGGCATTCCGGACCACTGCCCACCAGCGTGGCGCCTTTCACAGGGTACAGGATCTTGCCGTTTTCCACCCAATAGGCTTCGCTCGCACTGAACACGAATTTGCCGGAAGTAATGTCCACCTGCCCGCCACCGAAGTTGGTGGCATAGAGCCCTTTTTTGATGCTCTTGACGATTTCCTGTGGGTCTTTGTCGCCACCGAGCATGTAAGTGTTGGTCATGCGCGGCATGGGCACGTGAGCGTAACTTTCACGGCGGCCATTACCAGTGGGTGCCACATTCATCAGGCGCGCATTCATGGCGTCCTGAATGTAGCCTTTGAGAATGCCGTCTTCGATCAGAACATTTTTCTGGCTGGTGTTGCCTTCGTCGTCCACATTGAGCGAGCCGCGGCGGTCAGCAATGGTCCCATCGTCCAGCACCGTCACGCCTTTGGCCGCGACCCGCTGACCCACCCGGCCGCTGAATGCGCTGGAGCCCTTGCGGTTGAAATCGCCTTCAAGCCCGTGGCCGATCGCTTCGTGCAGCAAGATGCCTGGCCAGCCTGGGCCAAGCACCACAGTCATTTCACCCGCCGGGGCCGGGCGGGATTCAAGGTTGGTCAGCGCGGCCTTGACCGCCTCGTTGACGTATTTTTCAATGCAGGCGTCGTCAAAATACGCCAGGCCGAACCGCCCGCCACCTCCAGCTGAGCCCACTTCGCGGCGGCCTTTTTGCTCGGCAATCACAGTCACCGACAAGCGCACCAGGGGCCGCACGTCGGCCGACAAGGTGCCGTCTGCGCGGGCCACCATCACCACGTCGTATTCGCTCGCCAGGCCCGCCATGACCTGCGCCACCCGGGGGTCTTTTGCGCGGGCAAGTTTTTCCACTTTGCCCAAGAGCGCGACCTTGGCCGCGCTATCGAGCGTGGCAATAGGGTCCAGATCTTTATAAAGGGTCCGGCCCGATGCGACCTTGTGGCTCGTTGCTTTGGCCTTGGCGCTTTTCGCCGCCACCGAAATCGCCCGCACCGTGCGCGCGGCATCTAAAAGGGAGGCCTCGGATATGTCGTCTGAATAGGCAAACGCGGTCTTCTCGCCACTCACGGCCCGCACGCCGACACCCTGGTCGATGCTGAAGGAGCCGCTCTTGACGATGCCTTCTTCCAGGCTCCAGCCCTCTGATCGGGTGTACTGAAAATAAAGGTCGGCTTCGTCAACCTTATGCGCCTTGATTTCACCGAGCGCGCGGGCGAGGTGCGACTCGTCCAGGCCAAACGGCGTGAGCAACAGGGACTTGGCAATGGCCAAGCGTTCGATGGTGGGTTCGCGAGAGATCATGCAGCCATTTTAGGGCTGCGGCCCGGTCCGCGGATCAGGTCTTTGCGCCGCCCTTATACCTCGGGTGGTTTTGCACCCACGACAGCAGTGCGCCGTCGTCAAGCCCGTCAAGCCCAGCAGAGCAGGCTTGGGCAAAAACGTCTCGGGCGGCGGTACCCAGTGGCCCTTCAAACCCGGCTGCCTGTGCCGCCTGCACCGCCAGCCGCGTGTCTTTGGTCAGCAAACTCATATGGGCGCGAGGCTCAAAATCACCCGCCAGAGCCCGGCGCATGCGGTCTGAGCCGATCCAGCTCTGGCCGCTGGACGCTTCAATCACCCCCAGCGTCTGACGCGGGTCCAACCCCATCTGTTGCGCCATCGCCATCGCCTCTGCCGCGCCCACCAGATTGATGCCAGCCAGCAGGTTATTGACCAGCTTGGTGCGCGCACCGTCGCCCGGCTGTTCACTGATTCGAAATACCTGGCTGGACAGCGCCTCGATTAGCGCGCGATGGCGCTCAAAAACGCTCTGCCCGCAGGCCACCATGAGGCTCATGCTGCCGTCCAGCGCACGCGACGGGCCGCCTGACATGGGTGCGTCGATGGTGTGCAGGCCGTAGGGAATCAGCTCTTTGGCAAACTGCTCCACGTCTTGGGGTGCCAGCGTGGGACAGAGCATCACCGTGCGGCCCAGTTGCATGGAATCAGCCACGCCGCCCGCACCAAACAGCACTGCCCGGGTCTGCTGGGCGTCGACAACACATACAATGGTTACTACAGAATTTATAGCTGTTTGCGCAATATCGGCGGGGGCTAAAGCCCCAAAAGGCTCCATCTTTTTAGCCTTTTCGGTATCCGCGTCAAAAACGCTGACCGGCCAGCCGCGCGCAAGCAGGTTGCGCGCCATGCCACCGCCCATATTGCCCACGCCGATGATGCTGACCGGGAATGTGGGGGCCATCGTTTTAGGTCTGTACCAACCGCTTGGATTTGGAAATGGACATCAGAATGCCCAGCCCCAGACCCAGCGTCACCATGGCCGTACCGCCGTAGCTGATAAAAGGCAAAGGCACGCCCACTACTGGCAGGATGCCGCTGACCATGCCCATATTCACAAACGCGTAGCAAAAAAAGATCATGCCCACGGCGCCCGCCAGCAACCGCGAGAAAGCGGTTGGCGCTTCCATGGCGATGGTCAGCGCGCGCAACACCAGAAAGATGAAGCAGGCAATCAGCGCCAGCGTACCCACGAGACCAAACTCTTCGGAGTAGGCCGCAAAAATGAAGTCAGTAGTACGCTCGGGGATGAATTCAAGGTGCGTTTGCGTTCCCTGCATAAAGCCCTTGCCCCACACGCCACCCGAGCCAATGGCGATCATGCCCTGGATGATGTGAAAACCCTTGCCCAGCGGGTCTCGCGACGGGTCCAGCAGCGTACACACACGTTGCTGCTGATACTCCCGCAAGAGCGGCCACGACACGCCATCGGCGCAGATGTCTGCCGAGAAAAACACCACCAGAAACACCCCCACCAGCCCGACCAGCAAGGGCGGCAGCACCAGCTTCCAGCTCAAGCCAGCGAAAAAGATGACGGATAGCCCGGCCGCCAGCACCAAAAGCGCAGTGCCCAGATCAGGCTGCTTCATGATCAGCCCCACCGGCACCGCCAGCAGCAGGCCAGCCACCAGAAAATCCAGTGGCTTGAGTTTGGCCTCCCGCTTCTGAAACCACCACGCCAGCATCAGCGGCATGGCAATCTTCAAAATTTCGCTGGGCTGAATGATGACGCCCACGTTCAGCCAGCGCTGCGCGCCTTTTTTGGTGATGCCAAAAACCGCCACCGCCACCAGCAAGGCCACACCCAGCAAATAAAGCGGCACCGCGAAGCGCGCCAGTTGCTGGGGTGAAACCTGGGCCACCACAAACATGATGAAACCGGCAATCAGCATATTGCGGCCATGGTCGCCAAACCGGGTGCCTGAATCAAAGCCGGATGAGTACATGGTGATCATGCCCAACCCCGCCAGAACCAGCACCACGAATACCAGCGGCCAGTCAAAGCCACGAAACATCGGCGCCACGCGCTGCAGCAATGAGGGTTTTTCAAATACGACGGCCATAGGCGTGATTATCTCCCGCCCACTATCATGAGCCATGAACGACCGCCCCCAAGCCGCTGGGCCCGAGACCCGCCAGCGCACCACGCACCTGCTCTATTTGCACGGCTTTCGCTCTTCACCCCAATCCGCCAAGGCCATTCAGATGGCTGCCCGCGTGGCTCGGCAACACCCGCAGGTGACTTGGTGGTGCCCTCAGTTGCCGCCCTCACCTCGTGAGGCGGTGGCGATGCTCGCCAAAGGCATAGCCGATTGGCCACGTAACACCATGGCCGTCGTGGGGTCTTCCCTGGGCGGCTTTTACGCCACCTGGGTGGCCGAGCAAACAGGCTGCAAGGCAGTGCTGCTGAACCCTGCCGTGCACCCGGCACGGGACTTGACCAAATACATTGGTGAGCAAACCAGTTGGCACGACCCCCAGGAGCGGTTTTTCTTTCGGGCCGAATTTGTAGCGGAGTTGCAAGCCCTTGAACCCTCAAGCCTTGCGGACCCTGAAAACTACTTTGCGGTGATCGCCAAAGGCGACGAAGTACTGAGCTGGAAGGAAATGACAGACCGCTACGCTGGGGCCCACATCAAGCTGCTGGAAGGCTCCGACCATGCATTGAGCGATTTTGACTCGCATATCGACGATGTCTTGGGGTTTCTTGGCTTGAAGTAGGTCTGAAACGTCCGTTTTGCGAACAAACCAGCAATGCAGGTCGTCAGCTGCCACCCCGCGTGAAAAGTTGTTCGTTCACTTCCTTGCCCCACTGGGAACCCCGTTGTGATTGCGCCAGCGTGAAGCCAAACTTTTCGTACAAGTGTCGCGCGGCATGCAGCTCGTCAAAAGTCCAGAGATACACGTTCCGATAATCCCGTGCGCTGCAAAAATCGAGTGCCGCGCCAAGCAATGCGGAACCCACGCCTCTGCCACGGCTTTCGTCCGACGTGATGAACCAGCGCAAGTGGGCACCGGATTCCAGGCCGTCCCCTTCACCGTAATGCGATCCATCGATCGCAACCGAGCCGTGTATCTGGCCATTCTCGATGGCCAGCCAAAGCCCGTCGCGCTGCCCGTCATAGCGCAGGCAAAAGTCTGCCAGCCCGGAGGCCACTTTGGCTTCGAAAGGAGCACCAAAGCCCACAGCCCTTGAATAGAACGTGGCATGCAGCTCCGCAACGCGCCCTATACAGCCCGGAACGTAGTCCCGTTGAATATTCATGACGGGTACACGTATAAATGCCCCATATCGGCCCGAATGGAGCCAAGGCTCTCGTTGTGGTCATTCATGCTCATGGGATCTGGGCTTGGAGTCAGTGGCATCGGAGGATTCTTGCACGATAGCTGGCACCCAGCTGTACCGCGCCTACCTGCCCAGTCAGCCCACCCCCGCATGGGACAATGCTCCCCATGTTCCTATTGTTTGAAGAAGCCGGCAAGTTCCTGGCCGGGCGGGTGTTGTCTGAGGCAGAGTCTTCAGCTCAGGTTGAGCTGGACAGCGGCAAGCGGGTCAAGGTTAAAGCGGCCAACATGCTGATGCGGTTTGAAAAGCCCGGGCCAGTACAGTTCATTGCAGCGGCGCAGGCCATGAGCCAGACGATTGAGCTGGAGATGGCGTGGGAGTTTTCGCCCGAGGACGAATTTGGGTTTGCCGAGCTGGCACGTGACTATTTTTCGGAGCAGGCTACGCTGGAG
>JAHEBY010000201.1 GCA_024642025.1 Comamonadaceae bacterium
TATTTTGTCTATAAACCAAGCCGGTATCGATGTAGTTTGCGGGACCGGCGTGCTGCGCCTGACCGAACTGCAGCGTGCGGGCGGCAAGCGTCTGCCTGTGGCAGATTTTTTGCGGGGCGCTCCGGACATCGTGGTGGGCGCGCGGTTTGGCGCCTGAGCACCTGTAAATCCACGCCGCATGTTCTTCAAACGCGCCAATTTCACCCACCCCGAGTTTCGCCGGGGCATGCAGGACCTTACGTCGCTGGCACCCGGCATTGCCGCCTGGGCGCTCATGACCGGCGTGTCCATGGTCAAGTCCGGCATGAGCGTGGCTGAATCGTTGATGATGGCGCTTCTTGTCTTTGCGGGTAGCTCGCAGCTGGCGGCCATACCGTTGATCGTGGCAGGGGCGCCCATCTGGGTTGTTCTGGCAACCGGCTTTTGCGTCAACCTGCGGTTTGTGGTGTTCAGTCTGCATTTGCGGCCCTATTTCATGCACCTGCCCCGGTGGGAGCGCATGGCCCATGGCTACTTTACGGCCGACATGAGCTACGTGCTGTTTACCCGCCGGTTCCCGCAGGTGGGGACGGACGATAGCCAGCGCCTTGCGCAGGCCGCTTATCTGAGCGGCAACTGCGTGGTGAACTGGGGCACGTGGGTCAGCGCCAGTGTTATAGGCGTTGCGTTGGCCAACTTCATTCCGCCCGCATGGGGCCTCGGTTTTGCGGGGATTTTGTGCCTGACGGGCATTTTGTGCAGCCTGGCCACCACGCGGCTGCGGTTGCTGGCTGCGTCTGCGGCGGGTGTGGCGGCCGTGGCGGCTTTCGCCTTGCCGCTCAAGCTCAACATTCTGGTGGCAATCGCGGCGGCAGTCATTCTGTGTCTGAACATCGAGGACCGGCTGCCCGGGGCCAGCGCCAGGGCGCCGACACGCTGATGGACATCGATCTGTACACCTTCGCAGTGATCGTGGGGCTAGCCTGCGTGACGGTGGTTGCGCGCAGCTTTTTCATGATCTCAAAATCCAGCTGGAGTCTGCCGCACTGGGCGGAACGCGGATTGCAATATGCGCCCATTGCCGCGCTGGCTGCCGTGGTGGTGCCCGAGGTGGTCATGACACAGGGGCATTTGATCAGCACGTTGCAGGATGCCCGCATTTACGCGGCGCTGGTGGGTGCGGTGGCGTATTTCTGGCGCCACAACGTGCTGATCACCATCCTCGCGGGCATGGCCGTGTATTTGCCTTTGCACTTGGGGCTGGGATGGTAACCGCCACCAGACAGCTTATTCTGTGTGCGGACGACTTTGCGGTGCATGCCGCAGCGTCGCAGGGTATTGCCCGGCTGGCCGCCATGGGGCGCATCAGCGCCACCAGCGCGATGGTGTTGTCGCCTCGCTGGGCTGACGATGCGAAGCTGCTGCACGCCGTGCGCGGCCAAGTTGACGTGGGGCTGCATCTGGACTGGACCAGCGAATTTGCCATCGCCGCAGGGCACGGCCTGTCACTGGGTGCCGCCATGGCCAAAGCCCTGTGGGGCGGGTTTCGTTCAAAAAGTGCGCGCAAAGCCGTTCGTGGCGTGATCGATCGGCAGCTCGATGCGTTTGAAGTAATCTGGAAGGCCCCGCCGGACCATGTGGACGGCCACCAGCATGTGCAGCAGTTTGCGGGCATTCGTGAGGAGCTGGTGGCGGCGCTGGCCAACCGCTATGGGCGTGGGGCACCGAACAGCACTTTTGGCCAGGCAGCGCCCTATCTACGGATTTCCCGTGCGCCGCGCGGTGCGGCAGACTTCAAAAGCCGTATCATCGCGTCGATGGGCGCGAACGCTCTTGAAATAATAGCTGAAAAAGCATATTTGAAAAGGGCTAACGGGCTATTGGGCATGTATAACTTTGCGATAGGCGGGCCTGCCTATGGGCAAAGAATGGAACAGTGGCTGGCGCAGGCGCCTGCCGGCGTCATCATCATGTGCCACCCGGCGATGGCTGCTGATTCACCTGACGGCAAGGCGCTGTCTGCCGAGCGGTCTGACCCGATTGGCGCCGCCCGCCGCAACGAATTCGCCTATTTGTGCAGCGATGCTTTTCCTCTTGCACTGGCAGATGCTGGTGCTGAACTGACACGGGGCGCCTAGAACGCGCACACCCACTTGAAAAGCACGCTGACTGAACGCCAAAAGTCATGGCTCATACTGTTCGCCTTGTGGGCGTTTCTGCTGCTGCTGGCCGGGCTGCGCCCGCTGGCTGTACCCGACGAAGGGCGTTACGGGGAGGTCGGACGCTGGATGCTGCAAAGCGGTGACTGGCTCACGCCGCGCCTGAACGGGCTGCCGTTTTTTCACAAACCCCCCTTGCTGGGCTGGCTTGAGGCCCTGTCTATGGGGATTTTCGGTGTCGGCGAGCGGGCACTTCGGTTGGTCCCGGCTGCCCATGCGGGCTTGATGTTGGCGGCGCTTTACCTGGCTGCACGACAAATCACCACCGAAACTGTAGCGCGCCGGGCCGCCATCATGCTGGGGGCCAGCATGGCCTTTTTGCTCGGCGGCCAGTACGTGAACCATGACATGATGGTTGCCACCTGGATTGGGGTGGCCATCTGGTGCTTCGCCTTTTCGTTCATGGCTGGCGACAAACCTGATCCCTCGCTAGCCCGCCTGGGGTTTGTCGCCTGTGCGCTGGGGCTGCTCAGCAAAGGACTGATCGGTTTCGTGCTGCCTGGCATGGTGC
This sequence comes from Comamonadaceae bacterium, assembly GCA_024642025.1. Taxonomy (GTDB): domain Bacteria; phylum Pseudomonadota; class Gammaproteobacteria; order Burkholderiales; family Burkholderiaceae_C; genus Egaibacter. The sequence continues at coordinate 2,710 of JAHEBY010000201.1, forward strand.
TCCTGGTGTGGCTGATCTGGACGCGGCAGCTCAACAAGGCCTGGCGTCTGCCGTGGGCCAGTGGACTGGCGCTTTTTGCCGTGATCGGCCTGCCGTGGTTTGTACTGGTTGAGCAGAAATACCCGGGGTTTTTTGACTACGCCGTCATCCAGCAGCAATTTGGCCGCTACAAAGCGGCGTCATTCAACAACGTCCATCCCTGGTGGTTTTATTTGGCCGTTTTGGTGCTGATGCTGTTTCCCTGGGTGTTTTTTGCCGGGTTTCAGGTCCGTCGCAAATCAGTCCCCGCCGTGTCTGGCGCTTGGCATTGCCTTTTCTGGATCTGGATTTTTGTCATCCTCGCTTTTTTCTCGGTACCGAGCTCCAAATTGGCCGGTTACATTTTGCCGGTGTTGCCGCCACTCGCGTTGCTGGCTGCTTTGGGCTGGGAGCGGACCATGGCGCCGCGTCGTTGGGGTGCCGCAAGCTTTGCAGGTTTGGGCGCGCTGAACCTGGTGCTGGCCACCGTGATGGTGCTCAAGGTGGGCGATGTCACGCGACAAGGGCGCTCTACGGACGTGGCTCTGGTGCTGGCCTGTGAGGCGTATCCGTCAGACACTGTGTATGTTTCCGGGGCGTTCGCTTATGACCTGCCCTTTTACGCGCAAACGACGCGACCCATGGTGGTGCTGGCAGACTGGCCCTTGTTGAGGGCCCATGCGGGTGACGACTGGCACCGCGAGCTGTTTGAAGGCGCAGATTTCGACCGGCAGGCAGCGCAAGTGCTCCAGCCCCAAAGCGTTTTGCCACGCGCCGGCACGGAGCCTGGTAACTGGCTCGTGTTGCGCAACAGCGAGGGCGCGCCTTCCGATATCGCGCAAGAGCCGCCAAACTGGCGCCTGTATTACCGCGGTGCAGGCTGGACGCTGTTTGCCTCAGCGCCGGAACGCCCAAAATCGGCTGAGCAAAAAGGTTTGCCCGGCTGCCACGCCAATCGCGACAAACAAGGCCAGTAGCTGCGGCCAGTGCAGGGCGCGCAGCAAAAAGACGAAAACCGCCTCATTGCAAACGAAACCCGCCAGCGCGGTTACTGCAAATCGCCCGAGGCTGGTTTTCACGCTGGTGCCTGCGTCCTTGAAACTCAGCAGTCTGTGGCCTGCAAAACTGACAAAAAACGCGATGCAGAATCCGATCGCGTTAGCCACCTCCGGTGAGACCAGGTGGCGCACCAGCGCAAACACCGCCATATGGGTTGCCGCAGCAGCCCCGCCCACGGCGAGAAACCACATGGTTGACCTGTTCAAAGCCGTGCAGCTTCCGCTGGTGTCGCTGCCAGTTGGGCGGGCTCTGACATCGCGCACGCCGGTGTGAGCCCGCCCCCACGGCGCTCGCTGATCAGGTAAGTGGGCCGGTGCTTGACCTCTGTGTAGATTCGTCCCACATACTCGGCCAGAATGCCGATGGACAGCAGCTGGATGCCGCTGAAGAACATCATGCCCACCACAATGGTTGCATAGCCTGGGACGGCTATATCGTTCAAAAAATACTCCACAACCACCCAACCGCCATAGCCCAGCGCCACGGTCGCCAGCAGCAGTCCCACCAAGGCCAGGGCCCTCAGCGGTGCAATGGAAAAGGCCAGCATGCCAGTTAATGCCAGTGACATGGCGCCGCGCAGACCAAAGCGGCTGTGGGTGCCATCCGAGCGTGGGAGCGGCTGGTAGTCAATCGCCGTGCTGTTGAAGCCAACCCAGGCATACAGGCCCTTCATGAACCGGTTGCGCTCCGGCATGCTGTTCAGGGCCAGCACCACCTTGCGGTCCATCAAACGGAAATCACCCGCATTGGCGGGAATTTTTACGCGGTTGCCATAGTTGACCAGCCTGTAAAAGAGCTGCGTCAGTGTGATCTGCAATGTTGACTGGTCATCCCTGGCTTTGCGCACCGCATACACCACGTCCGCCCCTTGCTTCCATTTTTGAAGCATTTCGGGCAGCAGCGACACTGGGTGCTGGCCATCCGCATCCATCATTACCACCACGTCGCCGCGTGTAGCATCCAGGCCCGCCGTCAGCGCGGGTTCTTTGCCGAAGTTGCGTGACAATTTGAGATAGACCAGTTCGGGATGGATGGCACACAGGGCCTGCGCGACTTCAGTGGTGTTGTCCCGGCTGCCATCATCCACAACGATGAGTTCCACATTGCTGCTTAACGTCGCAAACGTCGAGAGGATCCGTGGCACCACCTCCCCCAGGTTGCTCGCCTCATTAAAAGCCGGCATTACACAGGAAATCGAAGGCGTTGTTTCAGAGCGGTTGGTCATGCCAATATCATGCCAGTTTCCAGCGGGCCCGGGCGCAACATACCGTTCACGTAAGATCAGATGTGTGCCCGGAGCCTGAACAAGGCCAATGCGCAACCTTTGGCAATAAAACATTCTTTCTTGACCTTGTCAGCTCTTAAATATTCCGCGGGAAGCGTCGCGCAGCCTGGTCAATTCAATCTGCTCACTCTGGCTGCGCTCGTCAGCAGCTGGCTTGCTGTTGCAGGCAACGTTCCACTTTGGCGGGCACTATGGGCCTTGCCCGAGCACAACGGGTTGCGTGGCCTGCTTTTTTCTCTGGGGTTTGCTGTCTTTGTCGGCACGGCCACGATGGCCCTGTTAAGTTTGCTGGCGTGGCCCCGTATATTCAAAATTGCAGCCAGCTTGTTGCTGATCATTGCTGCGGCCAGCACGTATTTCAT
>JAHEBY010000202.1 GCA_024642025.1 Comamonadaceae bacterium
GGGCAAAACAAGCAAGCCGGTCAGCGGCTGGCTACTATCGCGGTGGTCGGCACGGGCCTCGACCGCGTGTACCCCAAAACCCACCGCGACCTGGCCCATCGCATTGCCGAAAATGGACTGATCGTCAGCGAATACCCGCTTGGGACGCCACCCCTGGCCGCCAACTTTCCAAGGCGCAACCGCTTGATCGCGGGCCTATCGCAAGGCACGCTGGTGGTAGAGGCTGCGCTTGCATCGGGCTCGCTGATCACCGCACGACTGGCAGTCGAGCAGGGCAAGGATGTTTTTGCAATTCCGGGATCGATCCACGCGGCACAGGCCCGGGGTTGCCACGCGCTCATCAAACAGGGCGCCAAGTTGGTGGAGTCTGCACAGGATGTTCTGGAGGAATTGAAAATCATTCCTCGGGCATCAGAAACTATTAATTCAATAGCAAATATCAAAGAAAATACGGGGGCTAAGGGGTTATTTGATAGCGAAGATGAACATGAAAGCCCTTTGCTGGAGGCGCTTGGCTTCGACCCGGTTGGGCTGGACGCATTACAAGCCCGCACCGGCCTGCCGACAGCGCAGTTGCAGGCCGATTTGATGGCGCTGGAGCTGCAGGGGCTGGTGGCGCGCCTGCCAGGCGGACTGTTTCAACGTCAGATCGTTGCCTGAACCGCGAACAAAAGCCGCTTTGCCGAATTTATACGGTTCAAAAAAAGCGCTTTGTGGTTGCACGCGGGATCAACCGGATTTCTGCGCTATATTCTTCCCATGTTTGAAGTTCTTGTTTTCGTCTACGAAAACTACTGGCGCGGCGACGCCTGCCCCGAATGGGAACACCTGGAGCGAAAGCTCAATGCCGTCGGCTTCGACGCGGATGAGATTCATGACGCTCTGACCTGGCTTAGCGGCCTGAGTCTGGCGGCCCAGGGATCCCAACTGGTGGGAGATCCCCATGCCATCGACACACCGCCAGATGGCGCAACGCCGGTTGTGTCTGCAGGCGGGAATCCATCAACTACGCAACCCGCGAGCCTTTCCGTTGCCCTGCCGGGCAAAAGAGGCCACTCGCTTCACAAAATGGTTGACGCAGGTGTCAGCGCAAACCGCTTGACCCACAGCAGCGCGAGGCACGGGGCCGGGCATACCGCTACGGCAAGCGCAACCCCGCCAGCCGTGACCGCCATGTCCGAGTCCAGCATGCGCGTTTATGCCATCGCCGAACAGGATCATCTGGGTGGTGAATGCCTGGGATTCATCACGTTTCTGGAATCAGCAGGCATCTTGCCTGCCAGCATGCGGGAGATCGTGGTTGATCGCGCCATGGCTGCGCCGGGTGACCCTGTGGGTCTGGACGATTTGAAAATTATCATCCTGATGGTCTACTGGAGTCTTGGCAAAGAGCCCGACGCACTGGTGCTGGATGAGTTGTGCGACGGCACCGCGGGCCGCCTCGCGCATTAGCAGCTTAGCCCAGCAAACGCTCCGGGTTGGCTTCCAGTTTTGACAGCGCGTCGCGCGTGGCTCGAACGGTGAGCGTTTCCTCTTCCTGCGGCAACAACAGGCCCGCCTGCAAGTAGGCTCCCAGGCGCCCGGCCTGGATCAAGTAGCTGTAGCCATCGGCAGAAGCAAAAAGATTCAGGTGTTTGCGGTCACTGCGCCAGGCAAACTGCACTTGGCGGATCTGGCCATTGTGATCCAGCGTAAACCAGGAGCCAAGCTGCAACTCCTGCGCCCACGCCTGCATGGCTGCCGTTGGTTTGGAGCCACCATCGGCAACCACGGCGATTTTTGATGAGTCCATACCCAGCATCAGCTCGATGCTCTCGGCATCCAGCGGCAGGTCGCCCATGCCGTCTTCAGACACAAAGTCTTCCAGATTGGCCAGCCGCTCGGCCATCACATCAATTTGGGACTGCGGGATGGCCTGCGTTTTGGACATGAACGCGTCGGCCATCGTGTCACTTACCGTTTTGATATGCGCGTCCTGATCCGCCTGGCCCAGTCCAAGCAGGGTCATGCCTGCACGCAGGCGCTGAAGCAAGGCCGGCAGCTCTTGTATGACCTTGGCACGGTCTGACCGGTTGGGCTTTGCACTTCCAGCCCACACCAGATCTGTCGACGTTTTTTTAAGCTCGAGCGTACCGGGGTGTTGCGCCCCATTGCGAACGGCGGCCATGGCGAGCACCTCCGCCCAGACCTTGAACAGGAAATTGCGAATTTCCTCGCGCACCGGCATGTCCTTGAGCAAATTGCGCATTTCGATCGTGTACTGGATCGTCAAGGTCTCGCGCTGCTCGACCTGCTGCGCCACACTTACCACTTTCTGCGTGGTCGACTTTTCGGTGAGGAATTTGGCCAGGAATTTCTGGAATTCGTCATAGACGAGCTGGTAAACCCGTTTGCCGGTTTCAGGGTATTGCTCGATGACCTGCACAATGCGCTTGATTTCGAGCTCCAGCGCGCTGCCGCGAACGTTGGAGGCGTCAAAACCCATCACACAGGAGCCCATACGGTCTATCAGCTGCCGCGCTGGATGCGTCAGCGTGCCAAAGAAGTCGGGCTCTGCCAACGCAACTCGAAGCACCGGCATTTGCAGACGTGCAAACCAGACCCGAATGCCGGGCGGGATACGCTCTTCCTGCAGGATGGCTTGAAACATCAACGCCACGATTTCAATGGTGGCTTTTTCATTCTTGGTCTCGGCCTTTTTCTTCAGCTCGGACGTCTGTTCGCGAAGCTGCCCGGCCACGCGGGCAACGCCAGCCGGGCTGTAATCTTCAATGACCGTGCCCGTACCACCTGCCGCCGTATTGGCCGCCCCGCCGCCCATTGAAGGTGCTGGCGGACGCACGGCGATGGCCGCCGCCAATGCTGGCGAAGGCGGTTCAAAACGTGTCGCCTCAAAATTGGCCCCGGCATCGCCAACCAGCAGGCGCTTGAGCTGACCCATCACGCCCAGCGCTCGGCTTCTGGCACGCGCGAGTGGCGTTGCCGAAGTCATCATGCGCGTTTCTTCGTGAGCCCCACCGTATGCAGTGGATCTCATCGGCTGCGACATCAGGTTGCTGTCTGACGGTCCTGCGGCAGGCTGACCGCCATTGGCGCCCCAACCGAGCCGGCCGCCAAAAAGGCCACCCGACTTGGCTTGCTCTGGCGCCCCGGCCGAGGAGGAATTGGTGTTACGGAATGAGCCACCATTCTGTGGTGCACGCCCAGCCCCGCTCGCGCCGGTAAACCCACCGGCCCCACCGGATGATTGCCCCAGATTGCCAATGCTGCTGGGCCCGAAGCCGCCGGTCGAGGGCGAGGCCTCCGGTTGCCCCGTCGGGGGTCGGGCGCCACCCCCGCGACCAGGTGCCGCCCGCTTGACACGGTCCTTGAGCTCAATCGTGGGCATGACGCCCTGTTTAATCAGATATTCATTGCACTTGGCGTAGGCGCCGGGCAACTGCTCCGCCAGCAGGCGCTGAGCCACGTCACTGATCAAAGGCCAGGAATCCCGCGGCATGCCAATGTCTGCCCAGCGCTCAATCATGAGCAGAACCAGCCGGTCAGGACGCAGGATATCCAGCGTATCCAGATCGTCAGTACCTTCCAGATAGCGAATGCGTATGCGCAGGTCCTCGAGCTCGTTGTTGACCTTTTCCCGAATGGCCAGCACGATGCGTGAGGCCATGATTTTGTTGTCGGCCACCTCTTCACCCACCAGCGACAGGCCTTCGATTTCCAGTAGAGCCTTGGGCTTGGCCTTGGGAACGGAAAGTGCTGCCTGCCAGTCTGCCAGCGTTCCGTCCAGCCAGCCGGTACGCAAGCGCTGATAGAAGGTCCACGCATCGCGACGCACCTGCATTTCACGCGAGGGCGCAGCTTCATTCATGGCCGCGGTCAGCCTATCCTGCACCTCGGCACCCAGCGTAACCATGTAACGCCCAGCTTCCCGCACAAACCGCTCCCGCGCTTCGCGGGCAAGTTCATCACGCTGTGCGAAAGAGGAGTTGGTTGCCATGGTTTTTATTGTGGCGGGGTCAGGTCAGACCATGGCCCCCGCATTGGGGTCGTTTGGGTCTTCACCCTTAACGGCACCAGTTGACTTGATCATGTCTTCGCGCTTGATGCCCAGCCACATGGCGATGGCTGCGCCCACAAAGACTGAGGAGTAGATGCCAAAACAGATGCCAATTGTCAGTGCCAGGGCAAAGTAATAGAGGGTCGGACCACCAAAAAGCAGCATGGACAGCACCATGATCTGGGTAGAACCATGGGTAATGATAGTACGGCTGATGGTGGAGGTAATGGCATTGTCAATGATTTCGACCGTATTCATCTTGCGGTAGCGGCGGAAATTCTCGCGAATCCGGTCAAAAATAACCACCGATTCGTTCACCGAATAACCCAGAACCGCCAGCACCGCTGCCAGCACGGGCAACGAAAACTCCCACTGGAAGAAGGCAAAAAAGCCCAAAATAATGACTACATCGTGCAAATTCGCCACGATGGCCGCCACGGCGAACTTCCATTCGAAACGGATGGCCAGATAAAGCATGATGCCCACGACCACCATGCCCAGCGCCTTGAGACCATCGCTGGCAAGCTCTTCGCCCACCTGAGGGCCTACGAACTCCGAGCGGCGCAGCTCGGCACCGGCATCGGCCTGCTTGAGTGCCACCAGCGCCGCCGCGCTCTGCTGCGCCGAGTTTTCGCCCTTTCTGGCAGGCAGGCGAATGATCACATCACGCGCCGTTCCGAAGTTTTGCACCTGAACATCGGTATAGCCCAGGCCGCCGATAACACTTCGAATCTTGGGCACATCCGCGGCCTGGGTGTAGCCCACTTCCATCACCGTACCGCCAGTGAACTCAACCGACAAATGCAGGCCACGGCTGAACAGGAAAAAGACCGCCAGGACAAACGTGACGGCGGATACCACATTCAGCACCAGCGCATGGCGCATGAACGGAATGTCTCTTCGAATCTTGAATAACTCCATGATGCTTCCTAGTTGGCCTTGCCGGCGACCTCGCCAGGCGCCTTTGCCTGAGCCGGTGACACAGCAGTGCCGGCTTCAGGCCGCCAAACAGTGCCAATCGATACACTTTTGAGCTTTTTCTGGCGCCCGTACCAGAAGTTGACCAAGCCGCGCGAGAAAAACACGGCCGAGAACATGCTGGTCAAAATACCGATGCAGTGCACCACAGCAAAACCGCGCACGGGGCCGGAGCCAAAAATCAGCAGCGCCACACCCGCAATCAGCGTGGTCACATTGGAATCCAGAATGGTGCCCCATGCCCGGTCGTAACCGGCATTGATGGCAGCCTGAGGTGAAGCGCCATTTCGGAGCTCTTCACGCACGCGCTCGTTGATCAGCACGTTGGAGTCAATGGCCATGCCCAACGCCAGCGCCATGGCGGCCATACCCGGCAGCGTGAGCGTAGCCTG
>JAHEBY010000203.1 GCA_024642025.1 Comamonadaceae bacterium
CCAGCGCCGTGCCCAGCGCCACACCCGCCACGCTACCCACCAGGCCCAGCACCAGCGATTCCACCAGCACCAGCTGCAGCCGTTCGCGCCCGGTCAGCCCCAGCACGCCCAGCAAGGCAAACTGCTGCGCCCGCTTGGCCACGCTCAGCGCCAGCACCGAAAACACCAGAAACGCACCGGTGAACAGCGCCACCAGCGCCAGCACCGTCAGATTGACGCGGTAGGCGCGCGAGAGGTTGCTGACTCGGGCGGTGGCGTCGCCCGGCTCGGCCGCCGTGATGTTGCCGGGCCTGTCGGGCAGGGCGTTGAGGGATTTCAAGAGCGCTGCCCGGTCGGTGCCTGGTGCCAGTTGTACATCGATGCGGGATAGTTGCCCGATCTTGCCAAACAGCTCTTGCGCGGCTGCAATGTCCATTACCGCCAGTGCGCCGCCACCTGCGCCCACGGTACCGGCCACGCGCACGGTTTGCAGGCTCAGGCCGCTTTGCAGTTGCAGGGTTGTTGGGCTCGCACCATTGGCGGGCGTCAGCAGGGCCACCGCGGCGCTGTTTAAAAATACGGCGTCGGGCGCAAACAGGGCAAAGCGGTCGGCGGTCGCCTCGGGCATGGGCATGAGCGCAGGTGCCACGCGGGCCACCTCAAGCGCATCGACACCCACCACGCGCATCAGCTTGCGCCCACCTTCTGGCGTGGGCGCGTAGGTGGAGACTTCGAGCACCGGGGAGGCCACGGCCACCTGCGGGTGGCGGGCGATTTGAGCAAATACCCGCTCGTCAAAATGCTCCTGCGTGGCGCGCAACTCAAGGTCTGGCTGGCCATTGATCGAGCGCACCGCCTGCGAGAACTCCGACAACGCCGACGCATTGATCAAATGCACCGAGAAGGCCAGCGCCACGCCCAGCATCACGGCCAGCACCGCGGCCGCCGTGCGCCATGGGTGTTGCAGCAGCTCCTGCCAGGAGAAGGTCTTCAGGAGAGCGACTTGAAGGGCGAATTTCGGGGTGTTCACGAATCAGTTTACGAGGCGATTGACAGGGGCGTGGCGAGTCGAGTGAATACAAAGCGTTACAACCGATACACCCATCTTCACATGGGCGACACATTCACAGAGCATAGTTTGGGGGTGATTCAAAATTTATAAGCGACGGAGGTTTTACATGCAAGTCACAAAACCCGATACCAACAGCAGTTTGACCCATGCGAGTGTGGCCGCAGATGATGCCCTGCCAATGGAAGTGATCGTGGAGGCGGCATACGATTCGGCCGCTCCAAGCGAGAAGGCCCAACTGCTGGCGCAGCTGGTTGGCAAGATTTATGAAGAGGCACCCGCGCCGGAAAAGCGCCTGCTGGTTGCACACCTGATGCGGCCAATTGGCCTGCTTTCATTGCTGGCAGTTGCGGGCGGTATTTTTGCGAAGATTCGCTTTCGCGGCGGCTGGCCGGATGTTCAGGTTCGTGCCGAGGATGTGGGCTCCATCGATTCCAGCGCTGTAACCGCTCTGGCAAGCTACGCGCAACAGGTTAGCGCGCACGTCCTCGATGGCCTGGTTCAGGCAATGACTGCCTCGCCTGTTCTGGCCGGCACCATGACGGTCATGGTCTTGATCCAGCTGTTGAATCGGCGCCAGAGTCCGCCAGCGTCTTTGAGTTAAACTTCAGGCCATCACCGGGGGTGTCTGCCAGCGCAAGCTGTCAGGCTGAGAAATACCCCACTCACCTGATCTGGGTAATGCCAGCGTAGGGAGCGTGATGAAGAAGGTCTGCTGATTCAGTCTGCCCGTTCTTTCATTCGCTTCCAACTTGTTTTGAAGCAATGAAAGGATTGACATGAAGTTGAAAAAGCGGGCCTTTTCTCTTTTGGCGGCGACCGTTTTGGGCTTGCCGCTGCTCGCGGTGTCTGCCTCAAGTGCGGCGCAGGAGCTGCGGCTAATCGCCCATCAGTCGTTTTCGCTCCCCAAGCCGTTGCTGGCTCAATTTGAGGCGCAGTCGGGGGTCAAGCTGAGCGTGGTCAAGGCGGGCGACGCCGGTGAGATGTTGAACAAACTCATCCTCACCAAGGCCAACCCGATTGCCGATGTGGTCTATGGCCTGGACAACACGCTCATCGCCAAGGCAGAGGCCAGCGGCGTGATCGAAGCCTATGCGGGCGCCGCCCAGCAGCGCCCGGTGGCTGGGGCCGAGCTGGCTGCCGGCGTGGTGTCGGTGGACTATGGATTCGTGACGCTCAATTACGACCGTGCCGCGTTCGCCAAATCAGGCTTGGCTTTACCCAAAACACTGGAAGAGTTGACGCAACCCGCGTATCGCGATCTGCTGGTGGTTCAAAACCCCGCAACGTCCAGCCCGGGCCAGGCATTTTTGCTGGCCACCATCTCTGGCTTGGGTGAGGCAGCCGCTTTTGACTGGTGGGCTCGCATGCGTGCCAACGGCGTCAAGGTTGCAAAGGGTTGGAGCGAAGCCTATTACACCGAGTTCACCCGCAATGGCGGTACACGCCCGCTGGTGGTGAGCTATGCCAGCAGCCCTGCGGCCGAGGTGTTTTATAGCAAGGAGAAAATCACCGAGCCGCCAACGGGGAACCTGTTTCTGAAGGGCGGAGTTTTCCGTCAGGTTGAAGGCGTCGCGCTGGTCAAGGGCGGCGCAGCGCGCGAGGCAGCCATCAAATTCATCGAATTCATGCGCTCGCCGGCGGTGCAGGAAGCCCTGCAAACCACGATGTGGGTGCTGCCCGCTGAGCCCGCGATCAAGCGGCCGGATGTGATGCGTTTTGCCACTGAACCCGCCAGCTCTGACAACCCGAGCGCGAAGACGATTGCCGAGAAGAGCCCTGAGTGGGTTGACCGGTGGACCAAAACCGTTCTGAAATAAGCTGGAGCCGCCTCGCCACAGCGCTGCTGCCCGCAGCGTTTTTGTGCGTCATGGTGGTTGCGCCTGTCACGCGGCTGCTGTTCGAGGGCGGCGGCGTCGCCATGCAAAGCACGCTGGTTGCGCTGTGGCAAGACGACTACCTGCGTTGGCGCATGGTGTGGTCGTTTTTACAGGCCACTGTCACTTGCTTTGCCGCGCTGGTGCTGGGCCTGCCGGTTGCTTGGGTGCTGGCGCGGCTGGAGTTTCCCGGTCGCGCCCTGACACTGCGACTGTTGATGTTGCCCTTTGTGGTGCCCACCTTGGTTGCCGCCCTTGGTGTGTTGGCGCTTTGGGGTCCGCGCGGCGTTTTCAGTGGCTGGCTGGGCTTTCATTTGCAGGACACGCCGTGGTTACTGCTGTATGGCAATCTTTTTTTTAACCTGTGCGTCGTCGTGCGCGCCGGTGTGGATGCGCTGGAGCAGGTGAGTGCTTCGCGCGTGGCGGCGGCGCGCTCCTTGGGCGCTACACCCTGGCGGGCATTTTGGCGCGTCGAGTGGCCCGCCATTGCGCCCTGGCTGGCATCGGCCTCGTGCCTTGTCTTTCTGTATTGCTTTGCAGGCTTTGGCCTGGCCCTGATTTTGGGTGGTCAACAATACGCCACTGTTGAAGTTGAAATTTATACGCTGGTCGCTCACGAGCTGAAGCTGGCTGAAGCAGGTGCTCTTGCCCTGTGCGTGCTGGTTCTTACAGGTGGTGTGGCACTGAGTTATGCCATGATTGAAAAAGGCCTCTCGGCACCGTCGCGCGACGGGCCGATCGCGCGGCTCCGCCCAAAACACGCCGTGCATTGGGCCTTGCTGGCGGTTGCACTTGTTGTCTTGCTTGTCTTCTGTGCGGCCCCGTTGGTGGCGCTTGTTTTGCGAGTGGCGCTGGCAGGTGCTGACGCCTGGGCCGTGGTGCTTGAGCCGGAAACCCTGAGCGCACTTTGGAACACGCTGCGTTTTTCAGCGGGCGCGCTGACTTTGGCTACGGCGCTCGGGCTTACCCACGCCATGGCGGCACACCACTCGGTGTGGTGGCGGGCCAGCGCCTTCATGCCGTTTGTGGTGTCGCCCGTCACTATTGCATTCGGCTTGCTTTTGCTCTACCCGGCGTGGACAGCCAGCATCACTGTGCTGATAGCGGCCTATGCCTTGCTCGCATACCCATTCGTGGCCAAATCATTGGCGTCTGCGCTGGACAGCCTTCCCGCAAATCTTGACCAGGCGGCACGCACACTGGGTGCGACGCCTATGCGGGCCTTCTGGCGCGTGACGTTGCCACTGGTGAAGCCCGCCCTGCGGCGGGGCATGGCATTTGCCGCCGCCACTGCGTTGGGCGAATTCGCCGTATCACTCTTTTTATCGCGCCCGGAATGGACGACACTGACCACGCTGATCTACCAGCGCCTGGGACGGCCGGGCTCTACAAATCTGGATGCCGCGCTGGTGCTCGCGTGCCTGCTGATGCTGTTGGCTTTGCTCACCTTTCTAGTCATTGAGTCGCCGCGTCACTCAAACGATGCGAACGAGGTGCGACATGCTTGAGCTCAAGAGTGTCAGCAAGGTATTTCGTGACCCGGCAGGCGGCGAGTGGCTACTGGCTGACGGCTTGAATTTGACGGTGAAAGGGGGCGACACCATCGCCATTTTGGGGCCGTCTGGCACCGGCAAAAGCACCTTGCTCAAGATGGTGGCCGGGCTGGAGCCACTTGACAGTGGGCGTGTCTGGTTTGATGGCGTTGACATCACGCAGTTGCCACCCGAGCAAAGAAGATTTGCACTCATATTTCAGGACTTCGCCCTATTTCCGCATTTAAATGTGCTCGATAACGTGGCTTTCGGGCTGGTCGAGCAACGGGGTGCCCGCGCCGAGGCTCGGCAGCGTGCGCTGGATATGCTGCAAATATTCGGCCTGGCCAGCCATGCCGCGCAAAAGGTCTGGAAGCTCTCTGGTGGAGAGCAGCAGCGGGTTGCCTTGGCTCGGGCGTTGATCACGCTGCCCCGGCTTTTGTTGCTGGACGAACCCTTTTCCGCGCTTGATGCAGAACTGCGGGCTGGACTGCGCGCGGAATTCAACCAGCGCATCAAGGCGTCCGGCATCGCGGCGCTACTGGTCACCCATGATGAGGTCGAGGCCAGGGCGATGGCTAAACACGGGTTTCGGCTATTTCGTGGGGGGTTCACGCAGGTGTGGTAAGTTGACTGCAGATTGGCGCATCACCCGAGCATTGCACTTATTTTTGAAGTAATAATGGTTTGTTCTTAAAAAATAATTGAACATATGATTAATCGTCGTGGTTTTGTCGCCAGTGCTGCGATTGCAGCAACCGGGTCTCGCGCATTTGCCCAAGCTGAGAGGAGCATCGTTTTGGGCCAGTCGGCGGCTTTCAGTGGCCCGGCGCAGCAGCTTGGTATGTTCTATAACCAGGGCGCCAAACTGTATTTTGATGCGCTGAACGCAAAAGGCGGTATCAATGGGCGGGCAATAGAATTGCTGCGCCTCG
>JAHEBY010000204.1 GCA_024642025.1 Comamonadaceae bacterium
TGACTGAAGTATTTCTTCGGTTGAACGAGCATCTGGAGTTCGAGCGCGATGTTCGCGAGCGCGTCAAGCAGGCAATGCGTTACCCCATGTTTGTATTGATCGCCATGGTGGCCGCTCTGGCGATCCTGAATATTTTTGTGATCCCGGTGTTTGCAAAAGTCTTTGCCGGCTTCAACACCGAATTACCGCTGATAACGCGCGGCTTGCTGGGGTTTTCGGGGTGGGTGGTGGATTGGTGGCCTGCGATGTTGGTGCTAACCACGGCTGTCGTGATGCTGGTGCGTGGTTATCTTCGAACACCCGATGGCCGCTACAAGTGGGATCGTCGAAAAATCGGGCTGCCTATTGTGGGCGACATCATTTTGAAAGCTACTCTGGCGCGGTTCGCGCGCAGTTTCGCATTGTCCATACAAGGTGGTGTGCCGTTGGTACAGGGCATGACGGTTGTGGCGCAAACTGTCGATAACGCCTACATTGGCAGCCGCATCGAGCAGATGCGCGATGGGATTGAGCGAGGTGAAAGTATTTCCCGATGTGCTGGCGCGGCAGGCGTTTTCACGCCCGTGGTGTTGCAAATGATCTCTGTGGGCGAGGAGACCGGCGAGCTGGACGCTCTGCTGTTTGAAATTGCCGGCATGTACGAGCGCGAAACCGACTACAGCATCAAAGGGCTTTCCGCCGCTATCGAACCGATTTTGCTGGCTGTCATTGCAGGTTTGGTATTGCTGCTGGCACTAGGCGTGTTTTTGCCACTTTGGAACATGGGGCAGGCTGCGATGGGCAAGGGTGGCGGCTAAACATGAAGGCACTACCGGTGGTGCGTGGCCGGTTGCTGGAGTGGTCGCTGGCCGCAGTGGTCGTGGCGGGCTTGGGCATGACCTTCGGTTTCTACGCCAACCGGGTACGGGGCCAAAGTGAAGGCGCAGCAATCCGGATGACGCTGGGTGCATTGCGCGCGACATTGGCGAATGAAGATCTGCGTCGGCGGCTAGCGGTTAGCCGGACGGAAAGTGCGCCAGACAAAACAAACCCATTTGCATTGCTGGGTCGGCGCCCGGCAAGCTATCGGGGCGAAGCTGACGATGCCCGCAGCGCAGACGAGCTCGTCACGCCCGGAGGCTGGATTTATGAGCGCCACTGTGGCTGCATCGCCTACCGTCCGCTGGACTCACAGTGGCTCGACAGCGCCAGCGGCGAGAGGCTCATGTGGTTCCATGTGGTGAGTGCCGTTCAGGTTGTTCCACGCGAAGCCTACCAGTGGCAGGGCGAGCTGATTGATTGATTGAGGCGTTTTGCCGTCACTTATTCGCTCTTTAGTTCCCCGGGTTCGCGCCGATAGTACTGATGTAAGTGCATAGATAGGTTCAATTTCAATATTTTCCCGGAGTAACACATGAAACAGGAACAACGCGGCTTTACGCTAATTGAATTGGTGATGGTGATCGTGATCCTCGGCGTGCTGGCAGCCGTGGCAATCCCGAAGTTCGTAGATTTGAAGAGTGATGCGCAAGCAGCAGCGCTACAAGGTGTGGTTGGAGGGATAAATTCAGCCAGTGCGGTTAATTACGCTGCCCGTAGTGCAAACGCAGCAAAAGGTACTGCAACGATCGGACTGACCTGCTCGGCCGCAGCAACCGCCATCATGCAGGGCGGCATCCCGTCGGGTTATACCTTGCCAGCCACCGCACTGGTTGCGGGCGACAACACCTGTTTGGTCACTCAGACTGGCGCCGGCGGTGGTACTGCCAATGCCACGATCATCGGAATCTGATCACCCGCATCCACCGGTTGATCCTGTTTAAAGAAGGGCCTCTTGAGGCTCTTTTTTTTGCTTTCACAGGTATCGAAACAGGCAAAAATAGTGATGTTTAGCCTTCCCGCCCCCGTAAAACATGCGATAGCAGCTATAAATATCATAGTAAATGATCCTCCTGCCAAAACCGTCTGCTTTTCTGTTACGCCATCAGCCACCGCACAGGCGGTTGGGCGAAGGACTGCGGGCGCATGGATTCACGCTGATTGAGTTGATCATGGTCATCGTCCTGGTGGGCTCCATTGCGGTTTTTGCCGCGCCCCGCATTCTGGACCTGTCGATGTGGAAGTTACGGGCGTTTGCCGACGAGATGCAAAGCACCACATCGGCCATGCAGCGCCTCGCTTTGGCGCAGCGCAAACCAATCGTCGCCACGTTCACGACGACAGGCGTCACCTTTGACTACGTGGCCGGATCGACCCTGTCAACATTGAACTGCCCGAGCACGGTACCGGCCTGCATGGACGCAGCCTCGGCGGGAACAGCCACGTTCAACTCGGGAAATACTGGCTCCTCACTCTCCTCACCCGATACGCTGGTCATCAGCGTAGTTGACGCAGCGGGCATCGCCCAGCACCGGTTCCAGCTCGAGAACGACACCGGGTTGGTGAGGCGGCTTCCTTGAAGTGCATGGCATGAAAAACCAGCGCGGCTTTACGCTCATTGAACTCATCATTTTCATCGTGGTGGTCAGCGCCGCGCTGGCGGGCGTGCTGACGGTGTTCATTCAGGCAACCCGAGGCAGTGCGGACCCGCAGTTGCGGCGCCAGGCGCTGGCAATCGCGGAGTCATTGCTGGAAGAGGTTCAGTTGATGCCATTCACCTATTGCGACCCGGATGATCCCGTGACCGAAACCGCCACTAGTACTGCCAGCTGCACAGTTGCCGAAACCTTAGGACCCGAAGCGGGGGAATCGCGTACCGGTAGCCCGCAGTTCGATAACGTCAATGATTACAACGGCTACACGATGGCGTCGGGCATTTCCAGCATTACCGGCACGCTGATACCGGGGCTGGGCGCCTACAGTGCCAGCGTCAGCGTGCAGGCGGCAGCGCTGGGAAGCGTGCCCGCGTCCGACGCCTTGCGCATCACCGTTACGGTGAATGGGCCGGCCGGCACGCAGGTCAGGCTCGAAGGCTGGCGCGCCCGGTTTGCACCCAATGCCGTTTTCTAAGAGCGGCGTCATGCAGTCACTTACCTATTGCAGAAAATCCACCTCGCAGCGGGGCTTTACGCTGGTGGAAACCATCATCGTTGTGGTTCTGCTGGGTATCGTGGCGGCAATTGTTTCCACTTTCATTGTCATGCCGGTTCGGGGTTACCTGGATACCGTGGCGCGGGTCGAGCTGGTTGATGCAACTGACAACGCCTTGCGTCGGATTGGGCGTGATCTGCGCATTGCGTTGCCCAACAGCGTGCGTGTGTCGGCCAATGGTTTGACGCTTGAGCTGATACCCACTACCGCTGGCGGCCGCTACTACCAGGCGGATTCGACAACTGGAAGTCAGCGGCTGACTTTTGGCGCAGCCGATACAGACGGGTTTTCTGTGATGAGCCCGGGCGTGGCGCTCACGAGCGGGCAGGACCTGGTTTTCTATAACCTGGGCGACGGTGCCGTCGAGTCGGACGCATATGCCCCTGTGAACACGGCCGTTTCCAACCGCAGATCGTACGCGGGAGCAACCGGACCAGTCACTGGTGTGATAGCTACCGGATCTTGGGCCGCACTGCCTGTCGCTGCGCGGTCTCCGCCATACCGGTTCCAGGCGGTGGGCCAGCCAGTGACCTACCACTGCGATCTTGCAGCAGCCACCATGCGACGTTACACGGGCTACGGGTTTAACCCGACCCAAGTGGCACCACCAACGGGTGGCGTCAATGCGGTGCTGGCCACAGGTGTCACTGCATGCGCTTTCTCCTACGAGTCCAAAGTTGTCGCGTCGCGCTCTGGCTTGGTGGGTTTGGGTCTCACGCTTACCGCTACGTCCGCCATGGGCGGTCCCGAATCGGTTAGCCTTTACCACTCGATCCATGTTGACAACCTTCCGTAGCCAACGACACGGTGGCTTTGCCATGGTGTCTGCACTATTCATATTAGTGGTGCTGGCCGTGCTCGGGGCGGCTCTTGCGAGTATCAGCGTGCGCCAGCAGCGTGGCTCGGCCGGCGAGTTCAACGCGTTGCGGGCATACCAATCTGCGCGGGCGGGGATGGAGTGGGGCGCTTATTCTGTATTGATGCCCGCACCTCCGGCGTCACCTGCAACTGACACGCCACCGGCGTGTTTTCCTGCTACCGACCTTGCCATGAGCGGCGAGCTGGCAGGCTTCGTGGCCAGCGTCACCTGCGTGCGAACAGGCCCGGTGACAGATGGTGACGTATCCAAGACGTTCTATCAATTGCAAGCGACAGCATGCAACGTTCCGGTGGCGGGCTCCTGCGCCACCACACCAGCCAGCCCTGCGTCAACTTATGTCGAAAGGCGACTATCGTGGACCGTTTCTCGATGAAAAAACTAATCCTCCTTCCAGTAATTCTTTTCAGCGTGGCGAAGGCAGAGGCCGTGGTTGTCGAGTTCAACTCGACGGGCGGTACGTCCGCCTCTAACGGCCTACATATTTATCTGGAGGACACCACCAAGATTCAGGTGCGCCGCCTCAACAACACGGGACAGGTTTACTCACCAACAGCAGTTCCACCCAGCAACTTCTTGGACAACGCAATCTACCTGCGAGCCAATGGCCTGGTCTACGGGCCCAGCCATGACGTAGACAATTCGGCAACCTTCAACCCCTCGGGCGGCATGTACAACGGGTACTCGGTAGGTACGGTTTCGCCTGCGAACCCTTCATCGGCAGGCGTTCAACAGACAGCCACCAGCAGTTTTGGCGTGACAAACGGGCCACAGACGTCTGTGAAATGGAAATACACCACGCCATTTGATTTTCTGACCGCCGAAGTCACGCTCACGATTCCAGTTGGATACCCGGTTAGCGCGGCAAATCCGGTTCGGTACTACCACGTCTTTGACACGTTCCTTGGCGGAAACGACAACGGCTGTGGCGTTGCCTATACAGACCCAAATGGAAAAAGAGTGATCGGCACTTATCCGCCCTCGTCAGGCACAACCTGTCCGTCCAGCAACAGTATTCCGTCTGGTGTGTCCATTGTGGAGTCATTCCGGGAGCGAAGTGGATTGACGTTTTCAAGTTACTGCGCTTCAAGCTGGTTCAGCTTTTTCGTGAACGGCGGAACCAACTGCTCAGTATTGCAGACGGCCCCATTAAGCAAAACCATCGTCACCACCTACCAGGACACAGGTATTGGCGTTGAATACGACTTCACCGCTGCGGGCACCTACACCTTCAGTTACGACTTTGTGGTTGGGTCGCCTGCCGTACCCTCCTATGACCACCTCGAGATTCGTCACGACGGTGCAGCCACTCTGTGCCCTGAGCCAGTCGTCGTGCTGGCGTGTACATCTGCTGTCGTGCCGTGCCCAGTAGCCAACATGGTTTACACCGGAAATCTGACTGGTTCCGTAACGACAACGCCGTCAGCCCCAGC
>JAHEBY010000205.1 GCA_024642025.1 Comamonadaceae bacterium
CGGTAGGCGATCTTTCCACCGTGGGCATGATTTCCGTTTGTACTGCCACTATTTACAGCTCGATGATGGCGATCTACTATGCCTATGTCCTGGTCGCCCAGTCGGCGCTGCAACAGGAAAGTACGAAGCACATCGAAACGGCGGCCAAGCTGCGAATCGCCAAACACAATGCTGAACGCGCAAACGATGCCAAGGCGGTTTTCCTGGCAAAAATGAGTCATCAGCTTCGGACCCCGTTGAATGCCATCATCGGCTATAGCGAAATTCTGATGGAAGACTCTGAGGCGAGCGAGCATTCAGTGGATGTCGACGAATTGCGATCCATCAACAGCGCTGGTCGACACCTACTGTCACTCGTGTCAGATGTCTTGCACATGCCCAAGATCGACTCTGAAGACGTCGAAATATCGCTTCGACCAGTCAATCTCGACCAATGCCTTGAAGAGTTGTCCGCGACATGCCGGAATCTGATTTCACAAAACGGAAATACATTTTCGATCGAGAAACCGGACTCGCTAGGGATGATACAAACCGACGAACTTCGGTTGCGACAGATCCTGATAAACCTCCTTGGTAATGCCGGGAAATTCACCGAGAACGGTAAAGTGGTATTGCGGGCGCGGCGCACCAGAGAACGCAATGGCGAAAAGGTTCTGATCTCTGTAGAAGATACCGGAATCGGTATTCCATCGGAGGCAATTGCCAGTCTCTTCAAAAGCTTCAATCAGGTCAACCCGGACCTGTATGGTGGAAGCGGATTAGGCCTGGCCGTGAGTCAAAAGCTTGCGCAATTGCTCAAAGGCGATATCTCAGTCGAAAGTCGGTTGAGTCACGGATCGGAGTTCACGCTTCGACTTCCGGTGGTTGAATCGGCGATCGCGTTACGGGCGTGATGGCTCTCATTCAAATGACCAGGACCATTCAATGAGAAACGGGCTCACCAATTTTGCGCGACGACTGAACGCGTCGGTCGATTGGTTCATCCCTGCACGCTTCAAACACTCACGGGACATGCTGCAGGCAGTGCGAATGTTTCTCTTCAGTCATCTTTTTGGTCCACTTATCGGGCATACGATGTCCCTGTCCGTGTTGTATCTAGAGGGGCAGGCTGACCTATCTTGGTGGATATTGTTTCTCAGTATCTCCGCGTTCTGGTTGTATCCCTTTGTCTTGAGGATTACGGGCTGGTACATCCCACTGGCATTGATTTCAATCCAGAACCTGATGTTTTGCATCTTTTGGGGTTGCTATCAATATGGCGGCATCAGTTCACCAATCATGCCTTGGCTGGTGACTGTTCCGCTGCTCGGCTTTTTTTACTTGCCCCAACGCGCTACGAGAATCACCGTCACTGCGCTGATCGTCGTGAACCTCACGCTCTTTTATACCTTGTACAGCACAATGGGCTTTCGAGCGGCCGTAGATTCCCACGCCCTCGCCGTCCTTGGCTTGGTATCGACCCTTTGCGCCAGTATCTATGTTTCGATGATGGCGCTGTATTTTGCGAGCATCGTCTATTCCCAGGGAGAACTGGAACAGGAAATTCAGCGCCACAAAGAGACCGAACTGCAGCTTCGGGACGCAACCGCCCAGGCCCAACGGGCGCTCTTGGCAAAATCTGGCTTCCTCGCCAAGATGAGCCACGAGTTGAAGAATCCACTTAACGCGATCATTGGATACAGCGAAATCCTTATTGAGGACGCCGGTCCGGCGCATACGCAGAAAGGCAAGGATTTGACCTCCATACGAAGTGCCGGCTTCAGATTACTCGGACTAATTAACGACCTCCTCGAATTGTCCAGGCTGGAAGCCGGCAAGGTAGACGTTCGCGCGGAAGACTTCGAATTCGCCGAATTCTTTGAGGACTTGGTTGCGCGAAACCGTCCATCCATCGCTGCAAGTGGCAACGAGCTCCTCGTGAAGGCACCTCCCGCGGGCCGAATTGTCTGCGATTCGCACAAATTGAGGCGCGTGGTCAATGGACTGTTGAGCAACGCCGCGAAATTTACCACCAACGGCCGTATCACACTTGCAGCGTCAATTCGGGACGGGACATGGATTGTATCGATCGAGGACACAGGAATCGGAATCGCGCGGGCGCAAATTCAGAGCCTTTTCGAGACCTTTGGCCGGTCCGAGAACGAAACCGCAAGCAAGTATGGTGACGAAGCGAGGCTGGGGCTTCCTCTGGCCTATCGGTACTGCCAATTGATGGGTGGCACACTTTCCATCCAGAGCGAGCCGGGGCTTGGCACAAAGGTGATCGTCACATTGCCGAGGCAAACGCCGGTCGACTCGGATCGGAAGATCTCCATGGCGGATGCCCAACTACAAGCCGCGTGAAACTGCAAATGACCATACGCTCACAATTCAGCCACCAAGACACAAAAAATCTCCGGGCACTTGCTCAGAGTGTCGTATGCCGCCACGGGTGCGATACGCGTTGTGCCCTGCAAATTACCACCCCGGGCGAGTGCTAATGCAAGCCATCTATTCTGCCGTACGTCAGGACGCTGAGGAAATCGTGATCGACTCCATGCGGGATGACGAGTTGGTTACAGCGACCGCTACAAAGGCACGGCTCCTCATCGTCGATGACGTTCGCGAAAATCGAGAGATCCTGAGGCGTCGCTTCGAGCGGCATGGCTTTCATGCGACAGAGGCGGACGGCGGGGTTGAAGCACTGGACTTGATAGAGCGTGAGACTTTCGATCTTGTCTTGCTGGACATCATGATGCCCGACATTGCAGGGATCGAGGTACTGGAGCGGATTCGGAAAAAATTCTCGCAGGGCGCCCTACCAGTCATCATGGTTTCCGCAAAGAGCCAAAGCGAAGACGTTATTGACGCGCTTAACCGTGGGGCCAACGATTACATCATTAAACCTGTCGAGTTTTCGATTGCGCGGGCTCGAGTGATCACTCAAATTGAAAGAAAGCGCGCAGAAGAGCAGATTCGCCGAATGCAGGAAGCGCTTTCCCGGACCAACGCGGCGCTCGAATGCAAAGTTGCCGACCGTACAAGGGATCTGGTTGCCGCTAATCAGCAGCTTCAAAACGAAATGGACCAGCGTGAAAAGTCACAGGCGAAAATCGCACATTTGGCGCATCACGATGGACTGACCGACCTCGGCAATCGCATATTGTTCCACAAGCAATTGAGCGATGCGGTGATACATAGACGCCGTCATGGAGGCGATCTGGCAGTACTGTTTATTGACCTGGATCGCTTTAAGGCCGTCAATGACACACTCGGGCACTGGAGTGGCGATTCATTGCTCAAGCAATTGGCTGGCAGGTTGCGGGATTCCCTTCGTGAAAGCGACAAGATAGGCCGCCTCGGTGGCGATGAATTTGCCATTTTTCAATTTGGCGAAGAGCAACCGAAGCAGGCTGCGGCGCTCGCGACGCGTTTGATTGAAATTATTCAACAACCCTTTGACATTGGCGACCAGCGGCTGGTGATAGGCGCCAGCATCGGTATTGCGGTTGCGGACGGTGAATATCAGGACGCAGATGAGTTGCTCAGAGCCGCGGACCTGGCAATGTATCGTGCCAAGGCCGGCGGACGCTGTAGTTTTCGGTTTTTTGAGCCGGAGTTCGATTTACAGGTGCAAGAGCGCCGAGATCTCGAGATCGCCCTTCGTTCCGCTATTGACCAGGACGCGCTGGAAATCTACTACCAGCCGCTGGTCAATTTGACGACCAACCAGATCAGTGGGTTTGAGGCGTTGTCGCGTTGGAACGATAAACAGCGCGGGTTTGTACCGCCCGGAACTTTCATCAGTTTGGCGGAAGAAGTCGGATTGATTGATCTTATTGGCAAGCAAGTTCTTATGCGAGCCTGCGCAGAGGCTGCCAGCTGGCCGGGAAATGTCACTGTTGCCGTGAATCTGTCCGCCTCCCAGTTTCAGAGTGGTCAATTGGTTTCAGTTGTTAAGGCTGCTCTTGCCAACTCGGGGCTGGCGCCAAATAGGTTGGAGGTGGAGATCACAGAGTCTATTTTTCTGAAGGACAGCGAGGCAAATCTCGCAGTTCTTACCCAACTTGGAGAACTCGGCGTAAAAATTTCGATGGACGATTTTGGAACGGGGTTTTCGAGTCTGGCCTATTTGCGTAGTTTTCCCTTTAATAAGATCAAGATAGACAGGTCCTTTGTGCGCGATCTTCCGACCAGCCAAAGCTGCGCTGCCATCGTGCGTGCCGTCTGCGGATTAGCAAGAAGTTTTGGCGCATCTACAACGGCCGAAGGAGTCGAAACCGACGAACAACTGCGGCAAATCAGGGCCGAAGGGTGTACAGAGGTGCAAGGCTACATTTTCGGCAGACCCATGCCTGCTCGCGAGATTCGCGCCCTTCTGGCAGATCTGCGTCTCGCGCCGGAGCAGGCATTGCTCGTGGCATGTTCCGAAAATAACTGGCAGTAGTCAAGCATGCCAGCGGGGCACCTTCGGAGTAGATGTAACACGATGAACACTGGAAAACCGAAACCTGAATTGGCATTGAGTGACGATGGGCGATTGCAACTTCATGTGGTCCCCCGAAATCGCCCGTTGTCAAAATCATTGTGTCCGCGCACACACTTTTATGCGCAGCACTCAGTGCAGAAAAGCCAACCGCGTATCAGGGTTGCTAAAACTGATAAAGGCCACCTCTATCAAATGTCAGCATGTTGCGTGCGAAATCGGCTTGAAACAATATCCAGTCTCCGATTCGTCGCGAGATTTCCGAGGGCTTAATTGGGGCTGCAATTACAAAATGCCGCTTGAGCGTTCGTGTTTGTCTTCCCACCCTTTCTTCGCTCCCCAAATATGAAGCGAATTTCCATGACATCAAAATATTTCCTGCCTGCCTTGACTGTGACTGCTTTTGTCACCGCGTGCGGCGGGGGTGGCGGCTCAACCAACATTAACACCGTTGGCTTTACCCAATTGGTGTCGTTTGGTGACAGCTTGAGTGACGTGGGCGCGTACAACTTGGGATCAGTCAAGGCTCTCGGTGGTGGAAGATGGACTGTCAATTCCCCGACTGCAAAGAACTGGACCGAATTGGTCGCAGCGCAATACGGGTTGCCCGCGCCTTGCTCCGCGCAAGCCGGTTTTTCACCTGCTGCGGGGACCGGTTTGACAGGTGCTGCGGTGCAAAACTTCTCCGCTTGCCGCAATTATGCGCAAGGCAGCTCGAGAGTAACCAATATCTACGCGCCCAATTCCAAGACAGTTCAAGATGCAGTGGGACCCGGGTCAGCAGCGACAGTGGCGCCTCTGGGGCTTACGGCAATTCCACTCACAACGCAAATGGACAACCACCTGACGAACGTCAGTGGCAGCTACGGCGGCAGTGAGCTAGTCACCGTG
>JAHEBY010000206.1 GCA_024642025.1 Comamonadaceae bacterium
TGATCGCCGTGCCGACCGCCGTGAAGATTTTCAACTGGATTGCCACCATGTGGCGTGGTTCCATGACGTTTGAGACGCCCATGCTGTTCGCGGTGGGCTTCATCTTTGTGTTCACGATGGGCGGTTTCACCGGCTTGATTCTGGCCATTGCGCCAATTGACATCCAGTTGCAGGACACCTATTACGTGGTGGCCCACTTCCACTATGTGCTGGTGGCAGGCTCGCTGTATGCCATGTTTGCCGGTTACTACTACTGGTCACCCAAATGGACGGGCGTGATGTACAACGAAACCCGCGGCAAGATCCACTTCTGGTGGTCGCTGATTGCGTTCAACATCACCTTCTTCCCGATGCACTTTCTCGGCCTTGCCGGCATGCCGCGTCGCTATGCAGACTACCCCATGCAGTTTGCCGACTTCAATGCGGTTGCATCGGTAGGTGCGTTTGCCTTTGGTCTGGCGCAGGTCTACTTCTTCTTCTTTATTGTTCTGCCCACCATGATGGGCAAGGGTGAAAAGGCGACCCAAAAGCCTTGGGAAGCTGCGGAAGGCCTGGAGTGGGAAGTGCCATCGCCCGCGCCATTCCATACCTTTGAGACTCCGCCCAAGCTGGACGCCACGGCGACCAAGGTCATCGGCTAATTGGTGTTGGTTATCGTAGCACTATTGCCTGCATGATGACACCCGAACAAAAGAAAGCCAACGCCAGGACGGGGTGGATACTCGCGTCCGTCGCGCTGGTATTTTTTGTGGGCTTCGTCGTCAAAATGCTTGTTTTGGGTTACTGAGCCATGGCCCTGAAGCGCGCCAATATGCAGATGCTGGGCAAGCTGGCCGTTATCACGGTCGGCATGTTTTCATTTGGCTATGCGCTGGTGCCAATTTACAAAGCCATTTGCGAGGCCACCGGCATCAATATTCTTGCGCTGGGTGACAACAATATTCCCGGTGCCAAAGTCCAATTGCCGGCAAACACGCAAGTGGATGCGTCGCGGACGATTACTGTCGAGTTCGATGCCAACTCGCGTGGGCCCTGGGAGTTCAAGCCTGCGCAGCGTTCGCTGCAGGTGCACCCTGGTGAGCTGGCCACCGTGATGTACGAGTTCCAGAATGTCCAGAATCGCCGTATGGCGGCGCAGGCCATTCCGAGCTACGCGCCTCAGCAGGCCGGACCGCACTTCAACAAGCTGGAATGCTTTTGTTTCAATCAATACACGCTGGACCCGGGCGAGAAGAAAACCTGGCCGGTGGCGTTCATCATCGATCCCAAGCTGTCGAAAGACGTCAAGACCATTACGCTGTCCTATACCTTCTTCGAAGTGGGTGGCAAGACCCCGCAGGCGCCTGTGGCAGCCGCTAATGGTGTCGTCAAAGCAGGAGTGGGCTCATGAGCGCCAATGGGGCTGAAGCCGGCAAATCACCGGAGCCGTCGTTTTTTCGCAGCCTGAAGGTGGTCGCGTGGTCGTTTTTGGGCATTCGCAAAAATAGCGAATATCAGGAAGATCTTGCCCGAGTTAACCCATTGCACGTACTGGCCGCGGGAGCGGGCGCCGCGTTGATGCTGGTGGTGGGTTTGGTTGTTTTGGTAAATTGGGTTGTCGCCAAGTAAGGCGAAGCCAACGAGATGTAAATAGAGCTATACAAATAGTGCTATTTGAAACGGATTTGATTTTTTGAGTTTTGCAAGGAACGGAACTGACATGAGTTCAACAACACACGGCGCAACGCCTCATTACTTTGTGCCTGCGCCGTCCCGGCATCCGGCGTTTGCCGCGTTCGGGCTTTTCTGGGTGATCTTTGGGGCCGCTCAATGGATTAACGGCGCGGCTTGGGGCAAATATGCGCTGCTCTTCGGCATGCTGTGGTGGTTGGGGGTGCTCTTCCAGTGGTTCAGTCAGTCGGTTTCTGAAAGTGAAGGCGGTCTCTATGGACACAAGATTGACTTGTCGTTCCGCTGGAGCATGAGCTGGTTCATCTTTTCAGAGGTGATGTTTTTCGGCGCGTTTTTCTCGGCGCTGTGGTGGGCCCGCATGCACTCGGTGCCTGCCCTGGGAAGTCTTGACAATGAACTGCTGTGGCCCGGTTTCAAGGCGGTGTGGCCCAGCATGGCGGCTGGCGCGACTGCGTCACCTGCCGGCATCATTGAGCCATTCCAGACCATGGGTCCATTCTGGCTCCCAACCATTAACACGGCTTTGTTGTTGACGTCTGGCGTCACCCTCACCATTGCGCACCACGCACTGATTGCGCGTCAGCGTGCCCGTACGGTGGGCTTTATGTGGCTGACGGTGTTGCTGGGCATCACCTTCCTGTGCGTTCAGGGTTACGAGTACTTCCATGCCTACTCCGAGCTGAACCTGAAGTTGAGCTCCGGTGTATATGGCTCAACATTCTTCATGCTCACCGGTTTTCACGGCTTCCACGTTTTTGTGGGCATGCTGATGCTGTTGTTCATCACGCTGCGCCTGCAAAAAGGCCATTTCACGCCCGAGCGCCATTTCGGGTTTGAAGGCGCTGCCTGGTATTGGCACTTTGTGGACGTCGTGTGGCTTGGCCTCTACATTCTGGTGTATTGGCTGTAGGCGATCACGTCGTGGTGAACGGCGGTGTGGCCTTGGCCGTATCGCCTGAGAGGTCTGGTTTGCGGAGCTGGGCTATTGCCCAGCTGCGATGCCTGTAGGGTGGATGTACCCCAGCTTCCACGCAATCAGAACGCAGACAAAAAGCAGAATTGAAAAGCCAACCCGCATGGCTAGCGCGCGGGCCATGCTTGACGATTTTTCCGCGCCGCCATTCTTGCCCCCCTTGAGCATGAAAAACAGCGCTGCGCCCAAACTGCCAATGATGGCCAGAAAACCTGCAACAACCAAATAAGTCATGACGGAGATTATCGGGTGAATCGTCACTTCTGGCTGATCACTGCCTTGGCCGCACTGGGCATCGCTGCAACGGCATGGCTGGGCTTTTGGCAGTTGTCCAGAGCATCGCAAAAGCTGGCTCTCCAATCCGCCATCTCGAGCGGAGCCCAGCGCCCAAGCCTGGCAGAAGGGGCCCTCGCAGCACTGGCCAGACCTGAAGATGTATTGTTTCAGCCTGTGCTGCTGCGTGGCAACTGGTTGCCAGAATACACGGTGTTCCTTGATAACCGGCAGATGGATGCCAAGGTCGGCTTTTATGTCGTCACACCCTTTCGGCTGGAGGGGCAGGCTGCTGTGGTTCTGGTCCAGAGGGGTTGGGTGCCGCGCAATTTTCTGGATCGATCCGTATTGCCCGAAGTCCATACGCCGACCGGGCTGGTACAAGTTTCAGGTCTGATTGTCCCGCCACCGGCCAAACTATACGAGCTGGGTTCTGCGCCAGTCGGTGTGATCCGGCAAAATCTCGATATGGGTGAATTTGCATTGGAAACCGGCCTCAAATTGATGCCAGTATCCGTTCAACAGAACGGCGCACCCAGCGATGGACTGCTGCGCGATTGGCCTGCGGTCAATACGGGTGTCGCCAAACATCAGGGTTATGCGTTCCAGTGGTTCGCCATCAGCGCCCTGATCGCCGGCCTGTATGGCTGGTTTCAGCTTGTCAAACGCAAGCCCCTCAAAACTCACGTTGCCGGACCGGGCAGCCTTGACCATGACTGACGCAACCAGCCGCCCGGACGAGCCATTGGCCCTGACCGTCCATTCCATCCCGGCGCCAGGCACGGCCATAGCGGGTGAAGAGCAGCGCACGCGCAGCGGCCGATGGAAAATGATTGTGGTGCTGCTGGCCTGCGCGGCACCAGTTGTCGCGTCCTACTTCACGTATTACGTCATTCGCCCCGAAGGCCGGCGCAATTTTGGCGAACTCATTGACCCCCAACGGCCGTTGCCAAACCTGGCTGCGATGGACTTGGCGGGGAATGCCATCAACTTGCGTACCCTCAAAGGGCAGTGGTTGATGGTTACCGTTTCGGGGGGCGCCTGTGACGAACTGTGCAGCAGCAACCTGTATTTGCAACGGCAGTTGCGGGAAAGCCTGGGCAAAGACAAAGACAGGGTGGATCGGGTGTGGCTGATATCAGACGATGTACCCGTTGCGCCCAAGCTATTGCCCGCGTTGAAAGAGGCTACTGTGTTGCGGGTGCCGCGTGCCGACCTGGAAGCATGGCTGGCGCCGGCGGCCGGTGAACCTCTGGCGGCACACTTTTACGTGGTTGACCCTTTGGGCAACTGGATGATGCGATTTCCGGCGGGGCTGGATTTGGCCAGTGCGCCAAAGGCCAAGCGTGACCTGGACCGGTTGTTGCGCGCGTCAGCGTTTTGGGACAGGGCAGGGCGCGAAAGCGCACCGTAGATACCAGCATGCAAATGCAAGCCCTGTATGACCTGTCGCCCGCGCTGCGCATGATGCTTGTGGGCCTGGTGCTGGCGATTGGGCCGGTGTGGTGGGTGTGGTTGCGCCATTCTGGCAAAGGCCCGGCGGGGCGGCTTGGCGCCCTGACAGTGTTGACGCTGTTCCTGACGTTTGACCTTGTGCTCTTTGGCGCCTTTACGCGCCTGACCGATTCGGGGCTGGGCTGCCCGGATTGGCCAGGTTGCTACGGTCACGCCAGCCCGGCCGGTGCCGCGCAACATATTGATGCGGCGCAGACGGCCATGCCGACCGGCCCCGTCACGCACGGCAAAGCCTGGGTGGAGATGGTCCACCGGTACTTGGCCACCGGCGTGGGCGTGTTGATCGTCGTTTTGACTGCTGCCAGCTGGCTGGCGTGGCGGCAAGCCGTCTCGCGTAGCGCGCCAAGTGTGTCACGCGTGCCCGGCCACCAAGCCTTGCCGGCCATCAACCCCTGGTGGCCCACCGCGACGCTGGTTTGGGTATGCATTCAGGGTGCGTTTGGCGCGCTCACGGTCACGATGAAGCTGTTTCCAGCCATTGTCACGCTGCATTTGCTCGGTGGCTTTGCGCTGCTGGCACTGTTGACGGTGCAGGCCGTGCGCTATCAGCAGCTGGGCGACGCGCACAATATGTCTCCGCGAGACCCCGCGCCAATGTCCCAGGGTTTGCGCGCCCTGATGTGGGCCACGTTTGCGTTGCTGGTACTGCAGTCGGCCCTGGGCGCCTGGGTTAGCACCAATTACGCCGTGCTGGCCTGCAGTGAGTTTCCGCTGTGTCAGGGGAGCTGGTGGCCCGACATGAATTTCAGGCAGGGTTTTGAGATTTGGCGCGAGCTTGGGCACACGGCAGGTGGCGAGGTGATCGGGTTTTCGGCGTTGACGGCCATCCACGTGGTTCACCGAACGATGGCGGTCCTGGTTTTGGGTCTGTTGCTGTTGCTGGCGTGGCACCTGCTGGCAAAGGAGGC
>JAHEBY010000207.1 GCA_024642025.1 Comamonadaceae bacterium
TACGCCGAAAAAAATAAGTCTGGACATCCATCTGCTGAATATTGAACCGCTTTGCCGCAACTTCGCGATGGACATATTGGTGGCTCGGGTTAAACCTGCGAGTGTGACCGCACATGGCGACCAGCCCGCTCGCTTTCGCCAGTGCTACTACGGCTTCAGCGTCCCTGACCGTATCGGCCAACGGGATTTCAACCTGCACATGCTTGCCAGCTTTCAGGCAGGCAAGGGTCTGCCCGGCATGCATCTGCGTTGGCGTGCACAGAATGACGGCATCAACCGCTTTGAGTGCCAGACTGTCCTCAAGGCGGGTCGTCACGTGGGCAATACCGTATTTGGACGCGACTTCCCTGGTCTTGTCCAATTCACGGCTGACCAGCGAAACAACCTCCACTCCATCAATGTTTTTGATGCCGTCCAGGTGCTTGATTCCAAAGGCGCCTGCGCCTGCAAGCGCCACCTTGATTGTTTTCATTTCAGCTCTCCTCGAGAATCAGGTGGCCCACAGCCGTGTTGGAAGCAGGCACATGGTAGAAACGGTGCGCCACCCTGGGCTTGGCGCCACCGTTAACGTCGGCCATGGCACCGCGCGCGATCAGCCACATCACCAGCTCAATACCCTCGCTGCCCGCCTCACGGACATAGTCGATGTGCGGGATGGCTGCAGCTGCCTGCGGCTCGTCAATCAGTTTGTCAAGGAAGGCGTTGTCAAATTCCTTGTTGATCAAACCGGCGCGCGGGCCTTGCAACTGATGGCTCATGCCGCCGGTTCCCCAGATGTGCACGTTAAGTGGCTCGTCGTAACTTTCAACCGCCTTGCGAATAGCCTTGCCCAGATTGAAGCAACGCTGGCCGCTGGGCACCGGATACTGGACTACGTTCACAGCAAAAGGAATTACTGGGCACGGCCAGGCCTGGGGCTGTCCACACATCAGGGAAAGAGGCACCGTCAATCCGTGGTCAACATCCATCTTGTTCACGATGGTGAGATCGAAATCGTCCTGAATAACGGACTGTGCAATATGCGACGCAAGCCCCGGATGACCCACGACCTTGGGCACCGGGCGGGCTCCATAGCCCTCGTCCGCGGGCTGATACTCGGCTGCTGTTCCGATAGCAAATGTAGGAATCATCTCCAGACTGAACGCAGTAGCGTGGTCGTTGTAGACCAAAAAGACAACGTCGGGCTTGTTGTCCTTCATCCACTGCTTGGAGTATTCATACCCCTTGAAAAGTGGCTGCCAGTAAGGCTCGGCGGTCTTGCCCAGATCAATCGCTGCGCCAATGGCTGGCACATGAGATGTATAAACGCTTGCGGAAATTCGGGCCATGTTCAAACCCGTCCCTTCTGTCCGGCGGCACCTTGAGGCTGGCGATGGGCTTGCGCATCACCGTCTTCGCCAACCACGCGATTGCCGTTTGCGGAGCGGCCCCCTGCGATCATCATGTTTCGGTATTCCTCTTCGGTCATGCCCGTCATACTGCCTGCCATCTGCTGGAAGCTCTTTCCGTCAGTCGCGCCAATCTTGGCCAAAAAGTAAATGTTGCCGCCCAGGCTAATACACCGGTTCAGGTCACGCGCAAGCACGCCCTGCTTCTGATCCTCCGTCATAGGCCACTCGTCCAGATAAGCCCGCTCGTCTGCCTTGAATCGCTCCCGATTGCCTGCTTTCATCAGCGACATGCAGAACTGGTTGAGGTGGTAGCCCTTGCGGCTCTGCTCGGCATCAAAGATTGTGGTGCCTGGGACATCAAGGTAGGGTTTATTCAGGGACATGGTCAAGCCTTCAATTCTTCAGGCCAATAAAGGCGCATCGGATTGTCTACCAACAGTTTCCGCTGAAGTTCGGCGGTGGTGGCAATATGAGGGACGAAATCAACCAACAAACCGTCGTCGGGCATATGGTTTTTCAAGTTGGGATGTGGCCAGTCGGTACCCCACAACACGCGGTCCGGAAAGTTTTCAACTATCAAACGCGCAAACGGGATCACATCCTGATACGGGTGTTGCTCCCCGTTCAACGCTTTGGGCCCTTTCACCGACAGGCGCTCGGGGCAACTTACCTTGCTCCACACATTGGAGTGTTGCTGCATAAATTTTACGAACAGCTCGAACTCGGGACCATCGGGCGGCTTGCTGACATCCGGGCGACCCATATGGTCCACTACCACCGTCGTGGGCAGTGCTGTAAAAAAGTCCCACAACTCCGGCAAATCAACCGCCTCGAAATAAATGACGACGTGCCAGCCCAACGCCTTGATGCGACCCGCAATTTCCATGAGCTCATCTTTGGGGGTGAAGTCCACCAGCCGTTTCACGAAGTTGAACCGTACGCCGCGCACGCCAGCTGCATGCATGGTCTGCAACTCCCCATCGGAAACACTTCGCTTGACTGTGGCCACACCTCTTGCCTTGCCACCGGATGCCACCAATGCGTCAATCATGGCCCGGTTGTCGGCCCCGTGGCAGGTGGCCTGCACCACCACGTTGCGCTCAAAGCCCAATTGATCGCGCAGAGCAAACAGCTGGCGCTTTGAGGCGTCGCACGGCGTGTATTTCCGCTCGGGCGCGTAGGGGAATTCCGCTCCAGGGCCGAATACGTGGCAGTGTGCATCCACCGCACCTGCAGGCACCTTGAAATGCGGTTTGGCTGGGCCGGTGTACCAATCCATCCAGCCCGGTGTCTTCTCAAATGGGCCTGTTGTGGTTTTTGACATGTTCTGAATCTTTGATGAAGCTTGGTCCGAGAATAGACATCAGTCGATGTACTTCAAGCCGGCCTTTTCCAGAGGCTCACGCATCTTGTACATGTCCAGCCCCAATACGCCGGCGGCCAGCTTGGTGCGCTTTTCGCCTTCGAGGTCTTCACGCGCCTGCGCGGCATCAGCCACTTTCTGCGCGTCTGCTGCAGCCACAACCACCACGCCATCATCATCAGCAATGACCACATCGCCGGGGTTCACATTCACGCCAGCACACACCACCGGGATATTGACCGAACCCAGCGTGGCCTTGATAGTGCCCTTGGCGTGAATTGATTTGGCGAATACCGGAAAATTCATCGTCGTAAGGTCCTTCACATCGCGCACGCCGGTGTCGCTGATCAACCCGGCGCAACCACGTGCCTGAAATGAGGTGGCGAGCAAGTCACCAAACATGCCGTCGTTGTTCTCTGAGGTACAGGCCAGCACGACCACATCTCCAGGCTTGATCTGTTCTGCCACCACATGCAGCATCCAGTTGTCGCCCGGCTGCGTGAGCACAGTGACGGCGGTTCCGCAGACCTTCGCACCTTGATAGATGGGGCGCAAATACGGCTTCATCAGGCCCACGCGACCCTGTGCCTCGTGAATGGTGGCCACGCCAAATTTGGCGAGCTTCTCAACGGCCGCCCGTTCGGCGCGAACGATATTGCGTTTGACAATTCCAAGCGTCGTCATGTCATTTTCCTTTTAGTTGCAGGGCAGCATCCAGCCGCGGAAATACGCGGCGGGCATTGCCTTCGTAAATTTGGAAGCGATCTGCGTCACTCAAGAGACTGGATGCCTCGATATATCGCTTGGTGTCGTCGTAGTAGTTTCCGGTTTGTGGGTCTATACCCCGCACGGCGCCAATCATTTCGGATGCAAACAACACGTTCTTCACGGGTATCACCGTATTGAGCAAGTCAATGCCGGGCTGGTGATAGACGCAGGTGTCAAAAAATATATTGTTTAACAGATGCTCTTCAAGCAAAGGCTTCTTCAGCTCCTGCGCAAGACCGCGGAAGCGACCCCAGTGATATGGCACTGCACCACCACCGTGCGGAATCAGAAAGCGCAAAGTGGGGAAATCCTTGAACAAATCGCTAGTCAGACACTGCATAAACGCCGTTGTGTCGGCGTTCAAATAGTGCGCGCCAGTGGTGTGAAAGCAGGCGTTGCAGCTGGTACTGACGTGAATCATGGCCGGTATGTCATGCTCCACCATCTTTTCGTAAATGGGGTACCAATGTCTGTCACTCAGTGGCGGGCTGGTCCAGTGGCCGCCACTGGGGTCCGGGTTCAGGTTGATGCCAACATTGCCATATGCCGTGACACATTTTTCCAGCTCGGGAATACAGGTTTTAGGATCAACGCCTGGGCTCTGCGGCAACATCGCCACTGGGATGAAGTTGTCCGGGAAGAGTTTGCTGACGCGAAAACACAGTTCATTGCAGATGGCAGCCCAGGTGCTGGAAACATTGAAGTCGCCAATATGATGAGCCATGAAGCTGGCGCGGGGGCTGAAAATAGTGAGGTCTGACCCACGCTCGTTCATCAGGCGAAGTTGATTCTGGATGATGGTTTCGCGAAGTTCATCGTCGCTGATTTTCAGGTCAGCCACTTTGGGCATCGCCGATGGGTCTTTGATGCCCGCAATTTGCTGGTTGCGCCAGGTTTCAAGCGCCTTGGGCGCCGTGGTGTAGTGACCGTGGCAGTCAATGATGAGTGGCTTTTTCAAATGGATCTCCTCGAATATATTTTGCTTTGTGCCGGCCCGTTCAAGCCGTTGCTGCATCCATGCCGTGGCGCCTTTTGATGTCAGTGGCAGTCACCGTGTTCATGTCGTCAAACATCGCGCGCACCTCCGAATCCTGCTGACTGGCAGCACAGACCCCGCCAGAAAAGGTTGTCATGATCTGAATCGGGCCGGGTAGCGGTCCGACCACGTTGATTCCCTCAATATGCATCAGCTCGCTGAGCTGCTGGAAACCCAGCTCGACATCACCGCGCGCAATCAACGCGCCGACAGGAACCCCGGGTGGTGGAACCAAAATCCTGTCCCTGATTTCGTCATTGATACTCCAGCGCTCAAACAGGCGCGCCAGCGCAACCCCGCTGGGCCCGGTTGAATAGCTGATGCTTTGCGCCGCAAGCACCGCGTTGCGTACGGCTGCTTCTGTGGAGATATCCGGCACGGCACCGCCAGACCGGACCGCAACCGCAACGCCTGAACAGACCAGATCGACCTTCGAACCGGCCCTGATGTGGCCAGACGCAATCAGCTTGGCAATGGCATCCGACGCCAGTATGGCGAAGTCAAACGCCTCTCCTGCCCGCACCCTATGCACGGCGTCCACGCCACCCACCGATTCAATAGTGACCCGAGTGCCTGTTCGTTGCAGGAAGGCGTCTGCCAGCTCACCCAGCACTAGGCGAGTCGCCATGGAAGAAATGCCTCTGATAACTGTCATGATGGAAGAGATTTTGTTCCGGCCTCGCCACATCGACAAGCCGAATCGTCCTCTAACAGATATTTAATTTCAGCATAAT
>JAHEBY010000208.1 GCA_024642025.1 Comamonadaceae bacterium
TCAACAATGCGGTTCGCAGCCTTTTTGGCGCCGCTATCAAAGGCACGCCACCGGCTGCTTTGCGAAAGGAGGCAGCGCAGATTGCCCGACTTTCAGCGCAGTTCGCCCTCACGGCAGATCTGGCAATGGGCTTGCTTGGCGGCAAACTCAAACGGCTTGAATTGTTGTCGGCCCGCCTGGGTGACGTGCTGTCAGCCTTGTATCTGGCATCGGCCTGCTTGTGGCGCTACGAGGTGGAGGCCGAGCCGGCCATGTTGCCTGTCGCCCAGGCTGCCATCCGCGCGCAACTTGCCAAGGCAGCCACGATCCTGCGTGAACTCCATGCCAACCTGCCGTCATGGCCGGTCGCGCTGCTCTCGCCGTTGATGCGCCTGGGCACCGGCAAACTGCAGCCTTTGAATGATCGAAGCCTGTTGGCGCTGGCAGATTCCTTGCGGACTGACCCTAAATTGATCGCCCGCTTGTGCCCGGACATGGGCCGCCCCAAGAGCGGTGGTCTGCTGGACCTCATACAGGCGCTGGAGCTTGCCAAGGCGGTGGGCAAAGACCTGCCTGAACTCAACCGCGTGCTCAGGCGCACACGCTCGCTCGAAGAAGCCGCTGCCAGCGCCGCCGACCCGGTGGCCGCGTTGGCCTACCTGCAGGCCGCAGACAAGGTTATTCAGGTGGACGACTTCGCGCCATGACGGGCGAAGCAAAGGCGACCGGTAATCCATCTGCCCAGGCCAAGCCTGGCTTGGGCACCTTCGCAGGTGTGTTCACGCCCAGCATCCTGACCATTCTGGGCATCGTTCTGTTCTTGCGCCTGGGCTACGTGGTCGGCGGCTCGGGACTGGGCTATGCCTTGCTGGTGATTGCAGCGGCCAACGTCATCTCGCTGGTAACCGCGCTGTCTGTCGCAGCGGTGGCCACCAACCTGCGGGTCAAGGCCGGAGGCGACTACTACCTGATTTCGCGCACGCTGGGGCCGGGTTTTGGTGGCGCCATCGGCCTGGTGCTGTTCATGGCGCAGGCGGTTTCCATCGGCTTTTACTGCATCGGCTTTGCGGAGGTGGTCGCGCCCCTGGTGGGGCTGACCAACCCGTTTGCCTTGCACTTGATTGCCCTGATAGCGGTATGCGTGTTATGCGTGTTGGCCTGGGCTGGCGCAGACCTGGCCACGCGGTTTCAATACGTGGTGATGGTGCTGCTGGTGGTCGGCATCGGGGCCTTTGCCCTGGGCGCATGGCAGGGCTGGCAAAGCAGCTTGCTGGCTGCAAACTGGACGCCGCCGGCTGACCGGCTACCGTTCTGGGTTGCTTTTGCCATCTTCTTTCCCGCGGTGACCGGCTTTACACAGGGTGTGAGCATGTCCGGCGACCTGGCACGGCCAAGCCAGAGCATTCCCACTGGCGTGCTGGCGGCAGTCGGGCTTTCCATCGTCGTGTATTTTGGATCGGCCGTATTGTTTGCGGGCGCCCTGCCACTTGCGGCGCTTCAGGGTGATACCCAGGCCATGAACCGCCTGGCCGCCTGGGGCCCGCTGGTAGACGGCGGCGTGATGGCGGCCACACTGTCGTCGGCATTGGCATCCTTTATGGGGGCGCCACGCATTTTGCAGTCGCTGGCAAAAGACGAGGTGTTTCCGTGGCTAAAGTGGTTTTCAACCGTTCACGAAGCCAGTGGCAACCCGCGCCGCGCTGTCTGGCCCACACTATTGGTGGCGGTTGCTGTGGTGATGCTGGGCGAACTGGACCTGATTGCTGCCGTGGTGTCGATGTTTTTCCTGCTGTCGTACGGCTTGCTCAACTATGCAACCTGGTTTGAAGCACGGTCCGGCAGCCCCTCGTTTCGCCCAAGCTTTCGCTGGTGGGACCAACGTCTGGCACTGCTGGGCGCCGTGGCCTGCCTGGGCGCCATGGTGGCGATCGACATCTGGGCAGGGCTATTTGCTGCAGCTGTGGTGTATGGCATTTACAGGTACCTGCAACACAGCATGGGCCCCGCGCGCTGGACCGACGGCCAACGCGCCTATCACCTGCAGCGGGCGCGCATTCACCTTCTGGCTGCCTATGCCGAACCCGAGAATGCGCGATCCTGGCGACCCCAATTGCTGGTGTTTTCAGACTCGCCAAAAAGCCGCGCCCGCATACTTCGCTTTGCGCATTGGGTCGAAGGCGGCGCGGGCCTTACCACCGTGGTGCGCATGATGGTGAGCGACGCGCCCAATGCGCTGGCGCGGCGCAAAGAGGAATCTGAAAAACTCACCCAGGAACTCAAGGACAACGGCTCCAGCGCCTTTGCCCTGGTGCTGCTGGGCAGCGACACCAACCAGATGGTGGCGTCGCTGGTGCAAACCGTGGGCGTGGGGCCGCTGCGCGTCAACACTGCCATCGCCAACTGGCCTGAGGCCGACAACGCGTTTTATTCACCGCTGGGGATTGGCGAATTCAGCCGCACGGTCGCCATGGCGTTTCGGCTGGGCACCAACCTGATCCTGCTGGACTCTGACGCCAACGAGTGGGACACGCTCAAAAACCTGGCATCCGACGACCGCGTGATCGACGTCTGGTGGCGCGACACGCGAACGGGCGAGTTGATGCTGCTGCTGGCCTATCTGATGACGCGCAGCCACGACTGGCGCAACGCCCGCATCCGCGTGATTGTGGTACCCAAGGATGGCCTGCCGCGCGACGAATGGCTCCAGGCCTTGCAGGACAGCCTGGAGCGGATGCGCATTCCCGGCGACGTGCTGGTAGTGGACGACTGGGACGAAACCACGGTCATCGAAACTTCAAAAGCCAGCGCAATGGTCCTCGTGCCCTTTCGCATCCACGCCGGGCGGTTTTATTCGGCCTTCGGCTGGGAAATGGGAGCGGCTTTGCCGAAATTGCCCATTACCGCCATGGTGCTGGCAGCGCAGGACGTGGATCTGGACAGCGACCCTGACCACCCGACTGAAGCGGACAAAGAACAGGGACTTGCTGAGGCAGATGCGACTGCCGCAGAAAAAACAGGCCCCGGGGAGCCTGCTTCATGAAGCTTCGGTTTGCCGGATGCTCTAGAAGCTCGTCCACTCGTCCGTGGTACCGGTCTTGGCGGCTACGGTTGCTGCTGGCGGCCGCGTCGCTGCTGCAGCTGGCTTGGCCGACTTAGGGGTCTGCAGGCGCTGCACATTGGTTGCACGGTTGGGCCCCCGACGCTCAGTAAACGACTGGACACCGGGTGCGGCCTTGGCAGCGGATTTGCCGCCCAACTGGAACACCGATACGGTCTGCACCAAAGCATGAGCCTGGTTTTTGAGGCCCTCAGCAGAGGCTGCCATTTCTTCAACCAACGCAGCGTTTTGCTGGGTGTTGCTGTCCATCTCCGCCACGGCCTGGCCCACTTTGGCCACACCGGCCGACTGCTCGCTGCTGGCGGCACTGATTTCACCCATCAGGTCCGTGACGCGCTTGATCGAGGCGACCACCTCGGTCATGGTGGCGCCGGCCTGATCGACCTGCGCCGTGCCCTGCTCAACGCGCTGCACACTGTCACCAATCAGGTTCTTGATTTCTTTGGCAGCTTCAGCCGAGCGGCCTGCGAGATTGCGCACTTCCGAAGCCACCACGGCAAAGCCACGGCCCTGCTCCCCCGCGCGGGCTGCTTCTACTGCGGCGTTGAGCGCCAGAATATTGGTCTGGAAGGCGATGCCGTCAATGACGCCAATAATGTCCGAAATCTTGCGTGACGAATCGTTGATGCTCTTCATGGTGTCCACCACCTGAGCAACCACTTCACCACCTTTTACGGCAACCGAACTTGCACTCATGGCCAACTGGTTGGCCTGGCGGGCACTGTCAGCATTTTGTTTGACGGTGTTACTCAGCTGGCCCATGGAGGCGGCGGTTTCTTCCAGTGCGCTGGCCTGTTGCTCGGTGCGGGCGCTCAGGTCGCCATTGCCCTGCGCAATTTGCGCGCTTGAAGCGGCTACCGCATCGGATCCGTCGCGCACGCGACCGACCGTTGTCGCCAAACTCTCCTGCATTGTTTTGAGCTGCGCCATCAGGCTCTTGGTGTCACCTTCCTCAACCGCGATGGGTTCAGCCAAATTGCCACTGGCAATCCTGCGGGCCACAGTGACGGCGGTGTATGGCTCAGTGCCCAGTTGTTTATCCATGCGGCGCAACACCAGCTTGCCCACGATAGCGACCAGCGCAATAGCCAGCAATGCGATGCCCAACGCAATGTTGGGTGCCAGCGCATTGGTGCTCGCAAAACTCGCCGCCTGTTCATCGGCAAATTTGGTGGCAGCGGCCACGGTCTCATCGACCCCCGTGCGGTGCTCTACATAGAGGGCGTGCACCTTGGGCATGCCGCCCATGGCGCCTTCGATATCGCCAGCAACCACTTTGTCCACAATCGCAGTTTTAGCCTCGGCCAGGTATTTTTGGCAGCCTCGTGCTGATGCCCCAGCAGCAGGCGCTCCAGGCCGTAAGGCGGATGCTTGGTCCAATATTCGACGCGATCGTCGTATTCCTTACTGAGCTTGTCAAAGCGGGTTTTGAGCTCGGCTGGCGAAATCAAGCCTTCGAGAGCCTCAGACAGAATGACCCGCGTTTCAATCAGGTACATGGGTGGCGGCAGGATGTCGGCGACGAGGTCCTTTGAATCAAAAACCTTGTTGGCGTCGTCAGACATGCTGGCTCGCGTCCAGGCGCCCTGGCCGGCCATCATCAGGGTAGCCACAATACCTATTGCGCCCAGCGTATAAATGGCTGCGCGCAGTGTTTTGAGTTTGTTCATCATCTTCTTATTGACGTCCAGTTTGAGAAATTCTTGAATCGCGTCCGTACCGTGGGCGAGGCTGGGCACGACGCGGGAAACGCAGCGACTTCACAAGGCAAATTGTGGGGGCGTGGCATTTCGCAGAGAACCTGAAAAGACGTATAAACCGCGGTCTTTTGTCGCTGCCGCAGCGTGGCAGAAATTGCAAAAAAATATAGATAAATTGGCCATTAGCCCCTGTCAGTCATGCGCTTATAGCTATCTATTTAATAGTGAAATAGATCTGAATGGCCTGCCCGTCAAGACAAAAACGGGGCCTTTGACCGCCGGACAGATCCACGCGTCTGGGCGGCCACTGACGAACATCAAGGCCGGAGCATTTTTGCGGGCTCGACCTTGAAACCCGGCAAAAAGGCGCTATCATTAGCACTCGGACTACATGAGTGCTAGCAGCATTCAATACCGGAAGTTAATAAGCACCAACTTA
Organism: Comamonadaceae bacterium; assembly: GCA_024642025.1. Lineage (GTDB taxonomy): Bacteria > Pseudomonadota > Gammaproteobacteria > Burkholderiales > Burkholderiaceae_C > Egaibacter. The sequence continues at coordinate 5,237 of JAHEBY010000208.1, forward strand.
TGTGGTTGGTGCTTTTGATTTGTCAAAACCTGTTTCAC
>JAHEBY010000209.1 GCA_024642025.1 Comamonadaceae bacterium
AGCACCTGGATCTGCTGCTGCACCTGCCCCACGGAGCTGCGCTGCTCGTTGGCGTTTTTCTGCGCGGTGCGCAGGGCTTCTTCAAGATCGGGCAAGGCTTGCGCCTGCTCTTCTACCTGCACGGCGAGCAGCTCGGTTTTTTCGCTGCCATGTTCGACCAGCTCGGCCAGATTCTCAAGCTCGGTATGGGCATCGTCTTTGCGCGTCGCCCACTGGCCGGTTTGTTCCTTGAGGGTTTGCAGGCGCTGCTCCACACGCTGGCGCCCTTCCACCACGAAGCGGATTTCGGCCTCCAGCCGACCTACCTCGCTGCTGGCCTCATACAGCAGGCCCTGCGCCTGATTGACCTGATCGCCCGCCGTGTAATGCGCCTGGCGCACGGCTTCGAGGTCAGCCTCGATGCTGCGCAGGTCTGCCATGCGGCTTTCGAGCGCGTTGACGGCGCTCTCCGCATCCTGCTTGATCTTGCCCTGATCAGCCTGTGCATCCGCGCGCTTCAAAAACCACTGCTGGTGCTGCTTGAGGGTGACGTCGGCCTGCAGCGCGTTGTAGCGTTGGGCCACCTCGGCCTGCTTTTCAAGCCGGTCAAGGTTGGTGTTGAGCTCACGCAAGATGTCTTCCACCCGCGTGAGGTTTTCACGTGTGTCCGACAGGCGGTTTTCGGTCTCGCGGCGGCGCTCTTTGTATTTGGAAACCCCGGCCGCTTCTTCAAGAAACAAACGCAGCTCTTCAGGTTTGGACTCGATGATGCGGCTGATGGTGCCCTGGCCAATGATGGCGTAGGCGCGTGGTCCCAGGCCCGTGCCCAGAAACACGTCTTGCACATCTCGGCGGCGCACCGGCTGGTTGTTGATGTAGTAGCTGCTGTTGCCATCGCGCGTGAGCACGCGCTTGACGGCGATCTCGGCAAACTGGCCCCACTGGCCACCCGCGCGGTGGTCTGCATTGTCAAACACCAGCTCCACGCTGGCGCGGCTGGCCGCCTTGCGCTGTGTGGTGCCGTTAAAAATGACGTCCTGCATCGACTCGCCACGCAGCTCGGACGCCTTGGACTCGCCCAGCACCCAGCGCACCGCGTCCATGATGTTGGACTTGCCGCAGCCGTTGGGCCCCACCACCCCCACAAGCTGGCCCGGAAGCATGAAGTTGGTTGGCTCAACAAAAGACTTGAACCCGGAAAGCTTGATGGAGTTGAGACGCACGGAATTTTTTTGAAGCTAACTTGTTGATTTAATTGAAAAACAGCGCTTTTGGCCGCCTGGCAATCTGGCTCACATGATACCTTGCCGAAGGCCTCGCAAAGTACAGTGCCAGTGAACTTGTATAAGCCTTTGGTCAAGACGTTGCGCAGGACCTTGCCTATGCACCTTGCGCCATGATTGGAAGGTGCTGTCTCTGTGCAGATTCGTGCCAGCTTGGTAGTTAAATCTCTGAGTCGAAGGTGGGTGGAATATCAAAACCAGCGAAATTAGGCTATAAAAATGGCATCTAGCCCTCGTGGAAACTTTGTAACCAGCTATCTTTATTGAAGCATCTTGTTCAATGTTTTCGGGGGCATAGTTTTAGGTCGGTATGAGGGCAGAACGATGCGCCCCGCCTCCGGCCAAAGGGCCGCAACGGTGTGGAAACCCAATTCAGATCGTGCGCATTCATGTACGCGTTTTGCTCAACGCACCATCAAGGGAAAACGCCTCCAGTCCAGGTTGGCTTTTTCTGTCTTGAGGCTATAGTCCCATTGGCGATTCCATTCACACTACCGCTCATACAACTGGGAAGATTGCAGTTGAGGCACGCAGAGTTACATGCAAATATCCGTCCACGCGGACGCTTTGAGAAACACTGGCAGAGTGTGAGACAAGTGGAGCTTGAGTATGCCTGGCGACTCAACGGAGTCGACGTACCAAGGTGGGCAGTTTCACGCGGCCAAATGAGTCCAAGTCGAGGCGTGCCAGAGCCCTAAATGTCGACACAAGCTGTAACACTTATTCCGGTTGAAACCCTTGACCACAGGGTGGCTGCCGAGACGCTTGACTCGGAGTATTTACGCTGGGTTGGCAGCATTGCCCAAGCCGAATACGGTCTGTCTTTTGATGTCGACGCGATGGTCCGATCCGACATCGACGACCCGACCAAGTTCTACCCGCCCAATGGCCGTTTCTACCTTATCCAGTATTCGGGTAGCTTCGTTGGCATCGGTTGCCTGAAGCGGCTCGCCCCGGAAATCGGTGAGGTTCAGCGCATGTACGTGCAACAGCACGTCCGCGGCGTTGGCGCGGGCCGCGCCCTGGTTGAGCAACTGATGGCCGACGCCCGATCGCTCGGGCTGCGAACGCTTCGGCTGGAGAGCCTTCGTGCGCTGACGGCAGCGCACAGCCTTTACCGCTCAGTGGGATTTGCAGAAATTCAGCCCTACGCGACCAACAGCATGGGCGCGTATCAGGAGGCCACCAAACTGGGCCAATACCAACAGAGTGCGGTCTTCATGGAGGCGCACCTAGATATCAAGGCGCACTGACGCGAAGAGTCTCGGGCGTGGGAAAACCGCAAGTTGTTTGCATCAAATTGGGCTTAAGCCCCTGCAGGATATGCGCAGTTATCTACTTTTATTGTAGCACACTACTTACTGTTTACAGCGACCTGGTTTCAAGTGGGATTGAAGACTTTTCAGTCACTGATTCTGTTCGCGCGAATAGAAGTCTGACCTTCGTTCTTCCCTAATTTCTCACAGATTCTGTGTGCAAAGGGGCCGTTGACCACATATCGCCAGCCGCTTACATTGAAGCTAGGTAGAGCATGCGTTCAAAGCGTCTAAACCCTTCACCGGAAAGCGTCTATGCCATACATCGTCAATATGTCCCGGGGCACTGATTTAGGAAGATTTCTGCCCGCAGCGCCAGCCGTGTCTGCCACCTTTGCCAATCAACCCGGGGCCGCAATAGAGACCGTTGCAGGGTCGGCTAGTGCTACCGATATCACGATGTCATTTGCGGCCGGCGGGACTCCGCCAACTGCTCCGGCAACGCTTCATGTACGAAACAACCGAAATGGCGGTGACCTGTATCGATCTGGCATTCTCGCACGTTGGCCCGCCAGCCCAGCACCGATGGAGGTGTGGACTGCACCAACAGCCCTCACAACATTTAATGGTGGGCAGCTGTCGACAATGGCGCGCGGGTCGGTCATCGGCACGCCAATCGCGATCCCTGTAGAAGCGACGATCGGCATCGGCGCGGCGACGGGTCTGATATTTGCGCCAAGTGCCATCACCATTACTGGCATGATCATTGCGCCCGCGGCGCCGAATCTCCTGAACGTGACCATAGTAGGGACAATAACGTTTACGCAGATCTTTTTCACGTCGGTCACCCCGTTTACCGCGACTCTCAGATTGGCAGTTGGTCCATCGGGTGATCCGGTCGACCGCTCCCGGATCTTCTCAGTCAGCGTGCAGGCATCCACCTTAAACCCGGGGGTCATCTCGCCAGGCATTAACGCGGCCATAGCCATTTTGCAACCCATAGCAGCACAGTTGTTTGCACCACTTATCGAAGGGGTGATAAACAATGCCGTGCTGTCGGCGGCAATGGGTGCTGTTTCAAGTGTCTTGCCGGGGAGGTTCCTGGCCGCGACAACATCTATCAGCGCACACAGCGTGACGGTCGACTCTGCAGGGGCCTTGTCCATTCAAATCGTGATTGCAAATGTCGGGCCTGCATTCGTGTCATTGCCCCCGCCGGCTGGCACCTTGAAGTTCACCATTTCACCAACGCCAAAGACTGGGGTTCGCAGAACCTATACGGTCAGCGTCACGGATCCGGTGGGCGCTGCCATTGCCGGAGCTGATGTGGTCATTTCCAATCCCTCGGCGACCGGCGCTTTTCAGCGCGTTTCTGCACAGACGGACGCGAGTGGCAAGGCACGGTTTACTCCCATGACCTTACGGACGTTTACCAAGAGAACCGGGCCGCACTTATCAGAAGTAGAGATCATTGAGCCAACGATCAGCATTTCGAAACAGGGCTTTTCATCCATTGAAACCGGTCTGCTTTGAAGGCGGACAGCCTCTTTGCCCGCCCGCACAGCACTTATAAGGCTCAGCTCACACGGCTTAAACGCCAAGGCGTTTAAATCGCCGACAACCCCACGCCAACGCCAGCACCGTCAGACGCGTTATATTGACTCCCGGTATTCAAGCGGCGCCACAAATCGGCGCCATTCTCATTTTTTCATAACTGGAGAACGCGCATGTTAGGACTCATAGGAACCCTGTTGATCGGTTTGGTGGTTGGTTTCATCGCGCGCGCCGTCAAGCCCGGCGACGACAAGATGGGGCTGATCATGACGGCCGTACTGGGTGTGGCGGGCTCTTTTGTGGCCGGCTATGCGGGCGCCGCCACGGGCCTTTACCAGCAGGGGGCACCAGCCGGCTTCATCGCCTCGGTTATTGGTGCCGTAGTCTTGCTGGTCATCTACGGTCTGGTCAAAAAGAAGTAGGTTTGATACCCCATTTGGACGCCCTGACCCATGCCCAACGCCCTTGAATTGGCCGAAGGCGACGCCGCGCTCACCGCGGCGGTGGTTCGCTGCCGCAAGCATTTGCACCGGCGCGCCCTGTACGCGGGTGCCGCCAGTGCGCTACCGGTGCCGGGGCTGGACTGGGCGGTGGACGCGGCCATGCTCTCCAAGCTGATTCCCGAGATCAACGAGGCGTTTGGCCTCACGCCAGCACAGATCGAAAAGCTTGCGCCCAACAAGCGCGAGCAGGTGCAAACGGCCGTGGGCACCGTGGGTTCACTGTTGATTGGCAAGCTCGTCACCAAAGATGTGTTGCTGCGCGCGGCCAAGGCGCTGGGGATGCGCCTGACCACCCAGCAGGTGGCCAAATACGTGCCGCTGGCGGGCCAGGCCGTGTCGGCAGCGCTGGGTTACAGCGCCATCCGCGTGCTGGGCGAGCAGCATCTCAAAGACTGTGTGCGGGTGTCGCAATTGGTGCATGGCGGCCTGTTGACTGCGCCTGAACTGGAAGTGCTAGTCGATGAAAACCCGGAAAATGCGTCAGAAAAGACGCCCCCAAAACCGGCTCGTCGCCTGACTCGAAAGCGCCCTACAGACACTTAGGGCAGCCGGGGCCCGGCTGGCAGGGATAATTGCCGCCCATGAACCCGCTTTTATCCAGTTTGCAGCCCTACCCCTTTGAACGGCTGCGCCAACTTTTTGCGGGCGTGACG
>JAHEBY010000210.1 GCA_024642025.1 Comamonadaceae bacterium
GTTCCTGAAAGGCTACCAGAGCGGGCGCTACGCCAGAAAATACCAAAAGTTTGTAAAGCGCGTGCGTGAGGCGGAAGCAAAAGTCACCGATACAGGTTTGGGTAAACCGGCCAAAACCCTGCTGACTGAAAACGTCGCCCGCTACCTGTTCAAGCTAATGGCCTATAAGGACGAATATGAAGTGGCGCGCCTGCACACTGACGAAGCCTTTTTGAAGCGCGTGAATGGCATGTTTGAGGGCGACTTCACGCTCAACTACCATCTGGCGCCGCCCATTCTTTCAAAAAAGAACGACAAGGGTGAGCTCATCAAACAGAAGTTTGGCCCGCGCATGCTCACAGGCTTCAAGCTCCTCGCAAAACTCAAAATGCTGCGAGGTACTCCGCTGGATGTTTTTGGCCGCTCGCCTGAGCGCCAGCAGGAGCGCGCGCTGATTGCCGAATACCAGGCCAGCATTGAAGAGGTTTTAAACACACTTAATTTAGACAACCACGCGCTGGCGGTTGACATTGCGCGCATCCCCGAAGGAATCAAAGGTTATGGGCACGTCAAGGAGCGGCACCTGAAACTGGCCCGCGAGCAGTGGGACGGACTCATGGCGCATTGGCGCAACCCGGCGATGGGGCGCAAGACGGCCTGATGTGAAAGCCGTCGTTCTGGTTATTGACGTCCAGCAAGGGCTTTGTGAGGGCGAGGGCGCTGCGTTTGAGTGCCCGGAAACTATTGGCCGGATCAATCGGGTCACGGGCAAAGCCCGGCTTGCCGGGGTGCCGGTTATTTTTGTACAGCACGAGTCCGCTGTGGGCTACCTGGAGCGGGGCACTCCAGCGTGGCAACTGGCCGATGGGCTGGAAGTGAAGCCTGACGACATCAAAGTCAGAAAGACCACGCCTGATGCGTTTCTTGGTACCCAGCTCGAAGAATGGCTGCGAAATGCCGGGACTCAGACGCTGGTGATCTGCGGCATGCATTCAGAGTTTTGTATCGATACAACCACCCGGCGCGCGCTGGCTCTGGGCTTCCCGGTCGTGCTGGTGTCGGATGGCCACACCTCCGCGGGCAATGATGCTATCTCGGCGCGACAAGTCATCGCGCACGAGAACGCCACGCTTTCCAATATCTCAAGCTTCGGTCCGCGGGCTGTTCCGGTTCATAGCGATGCAATTGAGTTTGAAGCTTGACTGCATGGCTTTCCGACCGATACATCCCAGTCAGCAAGAAGCCGCGCCGCTGGATTTACGGGTTGGCCATTGCGATGTTCATTCTTGCCGGTGTCGCCGGCATTGCCAGCCAGCACATGGGCTAACCCGATGAAATTCCGAACCTGGTAGCGACGCAAGTGATCGTGCAGCCTGTCACACTTCGAATGACGGGTTCTGGACCGGAATTCTTCTCAAAATATTGAGAAAATAGACCTGTATCTACCGGTAAATATGCGTATACAGCTATATAAATCATAGCGTCACAAGGTGATGCAAGTCAGTGTCAACCAGTTCTATCGGTTGCCCGTGCGGCGTGCGCAACGCTGCTGCCTCCCAGGCGTGTTCGAGGCTGTGAATTTGTGCAGGTGTGCCGATCTGGCGGCTGATGACGAGCTTTTCCAGCGTGTTGAGCCAGTGGGTGTAGTAGGTGCTTCCGTCGTCGGGGTCGCCTGCTGTTTGCGCTGAAGTTATTTCTGCCGCCAAAGCCTCTGCCCATTCGGGCCAGGTGAACACGCCGCGCTCGTGCAGTTGCAGCGTCATGGCAAGAGCGTGGGCTTGCCAGGGCTCGCTGAACACCGCGGTGGTGATTTCGGGAGGTGGCGGCGGTCGTGTGTTTGGCATCATGCGGCGGGTTCCAGGTAGCTCTCCCACGCGTCCACGCTCACCTGCAGCCCGACATCAGTCTCCGGGCCCCACAGCGCGCGCCCGTGAAAGACCACCGTGTAAAGCCATTCAGCGTGGTCGTCAAACGGTGGCAGGGGCTTGGTGGCGTGCCGGTCGGGCAAGATGTGGGCGCCGTGCACCCGCTGCACGGTGCCGGTGTGGCCGCGCACATAGCGCGGCAGCCTCGTGTGGCCTGCCGGGTGCATGTTTTTGGCCTGCACAACGTCGCCAACCTTGAACCGTGCGGCGGTCGTGGCGGGGCGACTGGCGGGCGAGCCTTTGGCCAGTGTGGCGTCCACATCCGACCCGTGCAGGACACGAACCACTGGCAAACCCTTCGTAGTCGTCAGCGCAGCCGTTGGCGTCTGCCCGCCTGGCAATTCATCGGTCTGCACCATGCCACGTTGCAGCATCAGCTTTTGCAGGCCGCGCAACCAGATTTCGTAATAACTACTGGCAAGATAAACGGTGGGTGGCAGCGATTCACGCGCGGCGCGGCTGAGGTCAATATTCCACTGCCCGCTTGCGCCCATGGCCACGGTTAACCCCAAGGCCCGCTTTTCCCACGCAGCGTGAAACAGCGGTTCATTTGCCTCCGGCAACACCGGTCCAAAGCCTTGCTGGCCACCCATGTCGTGCACACTGTTCATGGCTGGGCCTGCTCCTGCACGGGGCCAGAAACCGGACTGCTCGCCAGGCCAGTGCCAATCATGGCGTTGCGCGTGACCAGGGCCGCCAGTTCTGGCTCGCTCATGGCTTCAGTGTGTTCGGGCCGCATCGGTATGACAAGGTAGCGCACTTCAGCGGTGGAATCCCAAACCCGAAAGCCGGTGCCGGCGGGTAGTTCCACGCCAAAGTCTCGCAATACACCGCGTGGGTCCATCACCGCTTTCGCTCGGTAGGGCGCGCTCTTGTACCAGACCGGCGGCAGGCCCAGCACAGGCCACGGATAGCAGCTGCAAAGCGTGCAGACGACCATGTTGTGGGTGTCGGGCGTGTTGAACACGGCCACCATGTGCTCACCCTGGCGGCCGGTAAAGCCCAACGAGGTGATCGCGGCGGTGGCGTCCTTGGCCAGCCAATCACGGAATGTGGGGTCCACCCAGGCCTTCGCGACCACGGCGGCGCCGTTGTGCGGGCCAATTTTGGTCTCGTAGGTTTCAACGATGCGGTCTATGGCCGCCGGGTCTACATAACCTTTTTGGACAAGCAGCGTTTCGAGCGCACGCACGCGAACGTCCATGTCGCCCAAATGAGAGTGGTCTGGGCCGTGGCCGTGATCGTTTTGGTCAGAGTGGATTGGGGTGGTCACGCGTCACGCTCCTCGCGTCAGAGAAAACCGTCGAATTAACCTGTTTCGGCGTGCGGAATGGCCGTCTGCAGGCTCATGATAGCGCCGCATACAATGCAGGGTTACGCGCCCGCTATCTGCCCGATGGCCGTTTGATACTCGGCCATGAGCATGAACAGTGGGCCAATTAACCAATATTGTGGAGTCAGCCGTGTTTATTTCTTCAGCTTTTGCCCAAACCGCCCCAGCCGCCGCTGGGGGCGACATGATTTCAAGCCTGTCCAGCATGTTGCCATTGGTGCTGATGTTTGTGGTGCTTTATTTTGTCATGATCCGTCCGCAGATGAAGAAGCAGAAAGAGCATCGCGCGATGATCGAAGCGCTGTCCAAGGGCGACGAAGTGGTCATTGCTGGCGGCATGCTGGGCAAAGTCACCAAAATGGGCGACAACTACCTGTCGGTTGAAATTGCAGCGGGCGTCGAGACCCAAATTCAGCGCGGCTCGGTGGTGCAAGTGCTGCCCAAGGGTACGATCAAGCCAAACGCCTAGACTTTTCGGGCTTTGCCCGCCGCCCGGTGCGACAAAAACCCTGCCATCTGAATATATGAATCGATACCCGGTCTGGAAATACATCGTCATTGTGGTGGCGCTGTTGATAGGCGTGATTTACACGCTGCCCAATTTCTTTGGCGAGGCACCGGCGGTGCAGGTCTCTTCGGCCAAGTCGACCGTCAAGATCGATCTGGCTATCCAGGCGCGCCTGGAAGACACGCTTAAAACGGCCGGCTTGGCCGCTGACGGTATTGCGTTTGATGGCAACTCCATCAAGGCGCGGTTTTCGTCGACCGACCTCCAGTTGAAGGCCAAGGACGCGTTTGAGAAAGCGCTCATCACCGACCCCACCAACCCCAGCTATGTAGTGGCGTTGAATCTGTTGCCGCGCACCCCCAAATGGTTGTCGGCCCTGAGCGCCGCGCCCATGTACCTGGGGCTCGATTTGCGCGGTGGCGTGCACTTCATGCTGCAGGTTGACATGCAGGCCGCGCTCACCAAGCGTGCCGAAAGTTTGGCGGGTGATTTGCGCCTGGCGCTGCGCGAGGGCAACATCCGTCATGGCGGCATCAACCGCAATGGGCAGGCCATCGAGGTGCGTGTGCGTGACGTACCAACGATGGACGCTGCCAAGCGCGTGCTGGCAGACCAGTTTGCCGATCTGCAAGTGGTGGATGCACCTGACGGCGCCGAGTACAAGCTCACTGCCACCATCAAGCCCACGTCTGCAAGGCTGATTCAGGAGCAGGCGCTCAAACAGAACATGGTGACCTTGCATAACCGCATCAACGAGCTGGGTGTGGCTGAACCGGTCATCCAGCAGCAAGGCGCTGACCGCATCGTGGTGCAGCTGCCCGGTGTGCAGGACACGGCCAAGGCTAAAGACATATTGGGCCGGACCGCTACGCTGGAGCTGCGTATGGTCGACGACAGCGCGGAAGCACGCGCGGCCACTAATGACACCGGGCCGGTACCTTTTGGCACCGAACGCTTCAAAGAGCGTGATGGCCAGCTGGTGATCGTGAAAAAACAGGTCATCATTACCGGGGAGAACCTGACCGATGCGCAGCCTGGCTTCGACTCGCAAAACCATCAGCCGATCGTAAACCTGACTGTTGACGCCAAGGGTGGGCGCATCATGCGCGACGTCAGCCGCGAAAACCTGCGCAAGCGCATGGCGATCTTGCTGTTTGAAAAAGGCAAGGGCGAAGTGCTGACGGCGCCAGTCATTCAAGGCGAGCTGGGCAACCGGTTCCAGATTTCGGGCTCGATGACGGTGGCGGAGGCCAATGACCTGGCATTGTTGCTGCGCGCAGGGTCGCTGGCCGCGCCCATGGACATTATTGAAGAGCGCACCATTGGCCCAAGCCTGGGTGCCGAGAACATCGCGAAGGGCTTCAACAGTGTCACGTGGGGGTTTTTGGTAGTGGTGGCCTTTATGTGCGTGTATTACATGCTGTTTGGCCTGTTCTCGGGCATTGCGCTGGCCGTGAACCTCTTGCTG